>JANPKF010000065.1:0-2210 GCA_031425895.1 Caulobacteraceae bacterium
AGGGGCTCTTCGGTCAGCAGGCTGGCGACCATCAACTTGATGGCGGAGTTCTTGGCGCCGCTGATCGGGATTTCCCCGTTCAGCCTGGTGCCGCCGGTGATGGCGATGCTGTCCATCCAGTCCCTCAGATGTCCGCGCCTCAGGCAAAAGGGGCGCAAAGAATGGCCTTTAACGGGCGCGAGCCCCGCGCGCCACTTCCAAGGCTGTCACGACCCTGTCAGGCCTTGTCGGGATCGTCTTGCTTTTCCGGTGCAGACGCACGCTTGGCCGCCTTGCGGCGACGCAGGTTGGCCCGCAGGGCGGCCGCCAACCGCGCCTCTTTCTCGGCTTTGTCTTCAGTCGATCCGGAGGGCGGTTTGGCCATGGCCTCTCACCTGTCTATGGGGCGGTTTCCCGAAGGAAACCTGGTGCCGCCGGGCAGGATTGAACTGCCGACCTCAGCCTTACCAAGGATGCGCTCTACCACTGAGCTACGGCGGCTAAACAGGTGAGGCGCGCCTAGTAGCGAAAGTCGCCGGGAAGGCAAAGGGAAAAATCGGCTTTCTCCCATTTCGTCTCATCAACCGTTCGCCCGTCGCGGCCAAAGTTCCCCCACCAGTCCGGCGACCGCGGTCAGCAGCACCCCGCCCAGCAGCCATAGCCCCCCGATGACAAGGGCGCTGCGCGAGAGCGGCGGGGGCAGAGACATGACCGCGATCATGATCGGGATCCAGGAGACCCGCATGCCCACTTCTCGCCAGAGCAGCACCTTGCCGTCCAGCAAACGGCCCGGCGCCTTGTGAGCGATGACCAGCAGGCCGACGAGACCGGCCGCCGGCACCCGGAGACCCGGCAGATGACCGGACAGCAGCAAAAGGGCGCCGACGCCCAGGCTGGCCACGCCGAGCCCGGCCAGCAGGCCAATGCGCCAGCGCCGCGTTACCTGATGCTCCCAGATCTCTTCCAGCGTGCCCGAGGCCATCGAAACCATCGCGACGCCGGCCGCCAGAGCCACACCCAGCTGCCACCAGCCAGCGGCCGGCAGCACATCGGCGAGAATCAGCCAGAAGGTCGCCAGGAACAGACCCTGGCTTGCCGCTCGCACGTACCAGGGAAACCGCCGCGCGGGCTGCAGGGTGACCAGGCCGACGACCCAGAATCCCAGCGTGAACAGCGACATGTAGCTGGGCATTTCCAGACCCCAGCCCTCGCCGGGACTGCGGTCCGGCTCGCCGGTGACAAGGGCCCAGCCGACCAGACCGGCCCCGATGGCCGCAAAGGCCAGCGCCGGTTGCCAGGTCAGCGGCCACAGGCCGGCGCTGACCGTGGCAAGGAGCACAAGCGCCAGCCCGGCCGGCATCCAGCCGGCGGCCAGCCAGGGCGGCGCGCTCCATCGATAGCCGGTGCGCCAGGCGTGCTGTGGCCGCTGGACGCCGAAATGCCAGATGGCCAGAACGATGGCGGCCGCCACCAGGCAGGCCAGAAACGTTGCGGGCTTGACCGCCGGATAGCCAGTCGCGGTGCGCGCCGTCGGCTGCTCTGCGGCGATGGCCAGGACATAGGCGATCACCGGCATGGACAGCAGCAACAGCGGGTTGAACCAGGGCTGCTCCAGCGCCCGGGTCCACCAGGCGACCGCCTCCTGGTCCATGTCGCCCCACAGGCTGCGCCGCCGGTAATTGAGAATCTCGAACATCCCGGAGACCGATTTCCGCAGGCCGGGGTTGAGCCGATACAACAGGGTGCGCAGGCGTGTCGGCTTGCGGGTCAGGGCCTTGTAGGCGTCGTGGTAGCGATGGCCCGGACGGGCAATCTCGCGCAGCCCCGACAGATCGTCGCGCCGTTGCAGAACCCCTGCCCCGGCCTGGCCCTGCCCGCTCAGTCGGCCGGCCTGCCAGCGAAACCGGGCAACGACGGGATCGATCAACATGTCCGCCCGCGGCATCGACTGCACGATCAGCTCTTCCAGCCAGCCCTCCAGCCAGAGGATGGTCGGCAGATGCTCCATCATCGGCGAGGCGAAGACGTCCTCCAGGGCCAGTAGGGCGGCGCTGTCGGAGGGCTTGCGCCCCTCGGCGAACAGGCCCCGCAGACGACCGAGCCTGGCGTTGAAGTCGATAGCCTCCGCCCGGACGGGGTCAGGCTCCGGCTGTGGCTGCGGCTCCGGGTCCGGCTCCGGCGCGGACGCCGCTTCATCTGAAACGGGCGGCTGCGCATCAGGCGCAGCCCGC
>JANPKF010000066.1:0-4919 GCA_031425895.1 Caulobacteraceae bacterium
CCCTGCCGATTTCTCGCTGTCTTGTTGGCCGGTGCGTGTTCTGAAACACCGTAACCCCTCACCCGGTCCTGCTTGGCAGGACCGACCTCTCCCTATGGGAGAGGTAACGATTCGATCACCCGCCGGGGAACCGCTCGAAGACCGGCACGCCTTCGGGGATGCGGTGGAAGGCCTGTTTGTCGGCGGCCTGGAAGGCCATGCCGGGGGTGAAGACGGAGGGGTCGTCCAGGGTCCCGACCTTGACGATCACGGCAGGCAGCATGGGAGACCTGGTGATCAGGTGGGTGCCGCAGTCGGCGCAGAACTCGCGGGTGGCGGCGCCGTCGAGGTCCTCGCGCATGAAGGTCTTCGGCGCGCCCTTGGTGAAGGTCACGCTACCGGGCGGAAAGGCCATGAAGACATTGGGCGAGCCGCCGGTGATGTACTGGCATTCGCGGCAATGGCACTGGGCCATCATCATCGGCTCGCCATCGATGACGTAGCGCAGCTTGCCGCAGTAGCAGCCACCTTCCAGATGCATGTCGTCCTCCCTCGTTTGTTGGGAGGCTAGCACAGCCAACCTGTTTGATAACCCGTCCGCCAACCTCACGACCGTCATCCCGGCCGTAGCGTAGCGGAGAGCCGGGACCCAGGAGGGCAGGAACTCGATGTATCAACCGCCCTCGCGCGCCGCCCCTGGGTCCCGGATAGCCCCTGCGGGGCTTCCGGGATGACGGTAGCGAGAGGCGTGAAGAAGCCGCCTAGTGCTGGTGGTAGTCGTCGCTGCTCGGGTCCAGCAGCTTGTGGGCATGGATGATGAAGTAGCGGGCGTGGGCGTTGTCGACGGTGGCCTGGGCTTTGGACTTCCAGGCCTTGTGGGCGTCGGCATGGTTGGCATAGGCGCCGACGAATTCGACCTTTGAGAGGTCTTCGAACTGGATGTCGGTGACGTCTTTCAGTTCGCCGCCGATGACCAGGTGGAGCAGCTGTTTGTCCGGCATGGGTATCCTCGACAGGGTGACTTTGGGGAAATCAGTTTGGCAGGTCGATATGCGCAACGCGGTCCAGGATCAACGGGTGCATGGCCGGCGCGGCGCAGATCAGGCTGCGCATCAGCGGCACGGGCTTGTTGTAGCTGAAGCCGCCACCCTTGTGGTCGGTCAGCATCGCGCCGGCCTCACGCTGAATCAGATCGGCGGCGGCCAGGTCCCATTCGCTTTTGGCCGAGAGGGCGAGCGCCGCATCGAAGCGGCCGTCGGCGACCAGGCAGAGGCGATAGGCGATGGAGTTGCGGGCCTCGATCCGCATATCGGGCCAGGGCGTCTTCCAGGCCGGATGGGCGAACATCTTGGCGTCGCCGAGCATGCCGCTGTTCAGGAGTTCCGAGGTGGTGCTGGCCTGAATCGGCTTGCCGTTCAAATGAGCGCCCTGGCCGACCTGCGCGGTGAAGGTCTCCTCGACCTCCGGGGCATGGACGACGGCGGTGACCGGCTGGCCGTCCTCGACGATGGCGATGCTGATCGACCACCAAGGCTTGTACTTCATGAAGGCGACCGTGCCGTCGATGGGATCGACGACGAACAGGCGCTTGCGATCCAGGCGGGCCGGGTCGTCTGCGGTCTCCTCCGACAGCCAGCCGTAGTCCGGCCGGGCCTGCAGGAGCAGGGTCTTCAGCAGGGTGTCGACCTCGATGTCGGCGTTGGTCACCGGGGTGGAGTTGTCCTTGCCCCAGATGCGCAGGCCCTCGGACTGCAGCCGGATCGCCGTTTCGCCGGCCTGCCGGGCGGCGTCGACAATGAGGTCGAGGTCGCTCACGAGCCGGCGATCGCAAGGCCGTCGACCAGCAGGGACGGGCTGTCGTGGCTGCCGCGAATGACCAGGTCGTCGCCGGGCACGAGGCGGGCATAGATGTCGATCAGGTTGCCGGCGACGGTGATCTCGTTGACCGGATAGGCCAGCTCGCCGCCCTCGAACCAGAAGCCGGAGCAGCCGATCGACCAGTCGCCGGTGTTGCCGTTCAGCGAGGGGCCGAACATCGAGGTGACCAGCAGGCCGGCTTTGGCGTCGCCCATCAGACCGGTGAGGTCGCGGGTTCCACCGGTGACGATGACGTTGGAGGTGCCGACGCCGGGCGGACCGGCCAGGCCGCGCGAGGCGTGGCCGGTGGTCTCGAGGCCGAGCTGGCGGGCTGAACTGGTGTTGAGCAGCCAGGTGGTCAGTTCGCCCTCGTCGATCAGGGCCATCGGCTCGGTGGTGACGCCCTCGTCATCGAAGGGGCCGGAGCCGAGGCCGCGCACCCGATAGGGGTCGTCGAGGATGGAGACGTTCCTGGCGAAAACTTGGCTGTTCAGCTTGTCCTTCAGGAAGGAGACGCCGCGGGTGATGCTGGGCCCACCGATGGCGCCGATGAAGGGGCCGAGAAGGCTCATGGCGATGCGGTTTTCGAAGATCACCGGGGCGGTTTGCGAGGCGATCTTGCGGGCCCCCAGACGGCGGACCGCGTGGCGGCCGGCTTCGGATCCGATCCAGCCGGCGTCCGGCAGGTCTTCGTTGTGACGGACAGAGCGGCCTTCGCCGCCGCGTTCCATGCCGGAGCCCTCGCCGGCGATGGCGCTGGCGCTGACCGAGAAGCCGCTGGCGCGGTGGGCGCCGGTGAAGCCGTGGCTGGTGGCCAGCATCCAGCGGCTGGTTGACCAGCCGGCGCTGCCGCCGTCGGAGTTGGTGACGCCGTCCACGGCGCGGGCGGCGTCTTCGGCCTCGCGGGCGCGGGCCTCAAGGGCCTCGGCGCTGGGTTCGTGATCGTCATAGAGGTCGAGGTCGGGGTAGGGACCGCTGGCCAGGCGGGCGCGGTCGGCGAGGCCGGCGTAGGGGTCTTCAGGGGCCAGGCGGGCCATGGCGACGACCCGCTCGACCAGCTTGGCGCGGCCGGATTCGGAAATGTCGCTGCCGGAGACGCTGGCCTGTCGTTTGCCGACGAAGACGCGCAGGCCCAGATCCCGGGCCTCCTCGCGCTCGACTTCTTCCAGATCGCCGAGGCGCACGGATACGGAGAGGGATTGGCGTTCGGCGTAGGCAGCTTCCGCCGCATCAGCGCCCGCCGCGATGGCGGCGCCGACAAGCTCGTTCAACAGGTTTTCGTCCATCAGGGGCTTATGGGCGCCGGAAGGGCAGGTCGCAAGGGTGCGTGCTTCGACACGCGACCTCCGGTCGCTGCTCAGCATGACTAGCTTTGTTGATTTGCACTCAAGTCAGTCATCCTGAGCAGCCCGCGTAGCGGGCGTGTCGAAGGACGCACCGACGGTGGCCTTAGCCGACCGCGAAGAACAGGCAGCTGGCGATGATGAAGATGTAGGCCAGCCAGGTCAGCACCACCCCGACGGTGCGCAGCATCGAGACGCCGCCGCTGTTGCTGAGGCCGATGGCGTGCAGCACCCGGCCGGCGAAGAGCACCAGGCCGCCGACATGGACCAGCAGCGCGGGCGCGCCGGTCAGCTCCAGAACCACCAGGCCGATCAGGGCCGCCGGGATGTATTCGACGGCGTTGCCCTGGGCGCGGACGGCCTGCAGCAGCTCGGGAATACCCTCGTCGCCCAGCGCGACCTTGTGCTTCTGGCGCTGGCGCACGACCAGCAGCGACAGGATCAGCAGAAGCAGCAGGTGGAGCCCGACCCAGAGGGCGGCTGCATGACCTATGGACGCCAGTTGCGGCATGCGGGTTCCCCGTTCTCGAAGCGCGGGATTAGTGGGTCATTCGGCGGGGGGATCAATAGGACTAACGCGTAAGTTCCCGGCCGATCGGGTACAGCCGATAGCGCGAGTCATGGAAGGGGGTGCGCTCGTAGAACCAGCCAAGGCGGGCGTCCGGATCGGCGGCGAACTTCGGATCGGCCGCCAGCTTTGCTTCAAACTCCGCCTTCAGCGCCGGGTCGGCGGCCAGCATGCGGTCGGCCAGGGGGGCGACGGCGTAGCCCTCGATGTATTCGACGCGGTTCAGAACCTCCGGGATCATGCCCCAGGCGAAGAAGCTCTCCGACGATTGCGGCTCCAGCAGCAGGACGACGATGTCGCCGAGCGGTTGGTCGGTGGAGATGCGGACCGAGCCGGCCGGGTAGACCCAGTCGCGGGTGGTCGCCGTGACCTTGGTCACCTTGATCGGCACATGGCCTTCGTTGGTCGCGGCGGCGACCTTGGGGTCGTCGAGGTAGAGCATCTCGACCTTGACGGTCCGGGGCTCGGCCAGGATCTCCAAGCGGACGCCGTGGATCATCAGCCGCTCGATGAGATCGGACCGGTAGCCCGGCACCCAGTAGGCCGCGGGGCGGTTGAGCTGCAGGGTCGGCTTGCTGCCGTAAAATGGCATCTGCCAGAGGACCGGATCGGGCTTGCCGAGCCAGCGCAGTTCCGGGCCGCCGGAAGCGGCGCTCTGGTAGGTCTCGTAGAGAATGCCCTTGAAGGGGCGGGTCGTGGCCGGCTTGTCCTCGGCCACGAAGTTGGCGGCGATCACCGGCGGGCGGGCGGCGCGGTCCTTGCCGATGGCGGCGCGAAGGTCGGAGCCCCTGGCGGCCAGAAGGCGCAGGGCCTCCTCGATGAAGACGTAGGTCCCCAGCACCCGCTGCTTGTGGGGTTTGAGGCTGTGGTTCTCGATCAGGATGGTCGGCACGTGGGCCGCCGCGCCCCAGCCGTTGGAGAAGCGCTCGCCGAGGCCACCGTCGCTGAGGCCCAGTTTGGGATTGCGATCATCGATGGCGAAGACCAGTTCGCCGGGGATGTGGCCTTCCTTTTCGAGGGCCTTGTACATGGCCGGCTTGAAGACGCTGGCCAGCAGCGGGTGGCTGGGCAGCGTCTTCAAGCCGGCCATGTACAGGGCCCTCGAAAAGGAAGGCCACATCCCCGGCGAACTGGTCTTCGCCATCGATGATCGCAATCCCAAACTGGGCCTC
>JANPKF010000067.1:0-4992 GCA_031425895.1 Caulobacteraceae bacterium
ATCAAAGGTGATCGATACTCTGGATGACGAGCGCCTGTGCTTGTTCGGCGGACTGCAACCCGCCCAATTTCGTCATCCTGAGTAGCCTGCGAAGCGGGCGTGTCGAAGGACGCAACGACATCAAGGCCACGCCGCCAGCAACGCCCGCAGCGCCGCCGTCGTGGCCAGCGGCTGGTCGATCATCACGTGGTGATCGGCGTCGGGGATGGCGAACTTGACGATGTCATCCGGCAGTTCGCGCAGCATGAAGGCCATGGTCGCCGGGTACATCAGCTTGGACCGTTCGCCCCAGACCAGGGCCACGGGACAGTTCACCTGGCTGAGCAGCTGGCCCAGCGGCGGCATCTCGAAATTGTGCCAGAGCTCGGGATCGAACTTCCAGGTCCAGCCCGTGCCCGAACCGTCCGTCATGGGCGCCTGGCGCAGGGCCTTGCGGGCGATCCAGTCGGCCACATAGTCGTTCTCGCAGGTCTGCGGCGGCGCCAGGCGGAAGCGGGCGAGGGCGGAGGGCAGGTCGGCGTAGACCTTGTTGGGGCCGCTGCGGCGCGGGGGGCCGTTCCACTGGTGCTCGGGCGGGTGGATGGTCGAGTCCAGCATGACGATGCCGCCCAGGCGCTCGCCCTGGTGAACGGCCGCATAGAGGGTGGGGAAGCCGCCGAAGCTGTGACCGACGATACGGGCCTTGCCGCCGTCCGCCTCGAGCTGGGCCGCATCGATGGCCCCGAAGATTTCGGCCATGAAGATTTCGGCGCTGTATTTCGGCCGCCAATCACTGTCGCCCATGCCGGACCAGCTGATCGCCGCCACGCGGTAGTCGTCGGCCAGCAGAGGCGCGATGAAGCTCCACCAGTCGGCGTGAGCGCCGTTGCCGTGCAGAAGCAGCAGGCCCGGCTTGCCGACCTCGCCCCAGGTCAGGAGCTCGATGGCGGCGCCCTGGACCTCGAAGGTCGAGCGCTCCGGCTCCTGCGCCAGGGCGGCGTCGAACCAGGCCGGGGCCGGCGGCTTGGCGCCGTTGTAGGGCGCCAGCGGCGGCGGCTGCTCTTCCCAGCGCGGTTGACCGTCAGCCATGCAGGACCTCTTCCTTCGGCACGATATCCTGGGGCTCGACGTAAGCCTTTTCACCGGGACGCGGCGGGCGGGGGCCAATGGCCTTGAACACCCCCATGCCGGTCATGATCAGCCGGTCGCCCGACCAGATGCGGCCGCGCACGGTGAAGACGTCATCCTCTTCGGCAACCAGCTCGGCCCGGCCCTCGATCCAGTCGCCCAGCTTGCCGCCGGACAGGAAATCGCAGGTCAGGCGCACAGTGACCCAGTAGTGGCTGCGCGCCACGCTGATCACCCGGCCCCAGGCCATGTCGGCGAAGCTCATCAGCATGCCGCCGTGGCAGTTGGCCATGCCGTTGGTGTGGTGCTCCTCGACCCGGAAAGCCAGGGTCGCGCCCTTGGGATCGTGCTGTTCGTACAGCGGTCCGATCTGGCGCCCGAAACCGCGGGTCCAGTTCAGAATCTTGTATCCCTCGGGGATGTCGGCCGTCTGGGCTTCTGTGAGGTCGTCGGACATGGGGCAAGTCTAACGCCCGTTTGAATGGTCGGAAAGCAGGACCTTGCGAAACGCACGCGCCATCTCGCCTCACGGGGCATGTCCTGCCCCCAAGTTCTGCCGTTGGCCGCTGGTCCTGCCGGGGTCATCGGCCTAAAACCCCCTCCAAGTTGAACTTCGGGAGCGCCCCATGCGCGACATCCAGCATTTCGTGAACGGCCAGACCCTGGCCGGGACCTCGGGCCGCTTCGGCGACGTCTTCAATCCCAACACCGGCGAGGTTCAGGCGCGGGTTCAACTGGCCACCGCGGCCGAGCTGGACGCCGCCGTGCAGGTGGCCGTGCAGGCCCACGTCGGCTGGTCGGCGACCAATCCCCAGCGCCGGGCGCGGGTGATGTTCGAGTTCAAGCGGCTGGTCGAGGCCAACATGCAGGACCTGGCCGAGCTGCTGTCGAGCGAGCACGGCAAGGTCATCGCCGACAGCAAGGGCGACATCCAGCGCGGCCTGGAAGTGATCGAGTTCGCCTGCGGCATCCCGCATGTGCTGAAGGGCGAGTACACCGAGGGCGCCGGGCCCGGCATCGACGTCTATTCCATGCGCCAGAGCCTGGGCGTGGTGGCCGGCATCACCCCGTTCAACTTCCCGGCCATGATCCCGATGTGGATGTTCGGGGTGGCCATCGCCGTGGGCAACACCTTCATCCTCAAGCCGTCGGAGAAGGACCCCAGCGTACCGGTCCGCCTGGCCGAACTGATGATGGAGGCCGGCGCCCCGGCCGGCGTGCTGAACGTCATCCACGGCGACAAGGTCAGCGTCGACGCCATCCTGCAACACCCGGACATAAAGGCCGTCAGCTTCGTCGGCTCCTCGGACATCGCCCACTACGTCTATTCGCAGGGCACGCTGCACAACAAGCGGGTCCAGGCCATGGGCGGGGCCAAGAACCACGGCATCGTCATGCCCGACGCCGACATGGACCAGGTGGTCAAGGATCTCTCCGGCGCCGCCTTCGGTTCGGCCGGCGAGCGCTGCATGGCGCTTCCCGTCGTCGTCCCGGTCGGCAAGAAGACCGCCGACGAACTGCGCGAGCGGATGATCGCGGAGATCGAGACCCTGAAAGTCGGCGTCTCCAACGACGCCGAGGCCCAGTACGGACCGGTCGTGTCGGCGGCTCACCGCGCCAAGATCGCCGAATACATCCAGATCGGTAAGGACGAGGGCGCCGAGCTGGTCGTCGACGGACGCGACTTCAAGCTGCAGGGCTACGAGAAGGGCTTCTTCATCGGTCCCAGCCTGTTCGACGGCGTGAAGCCCGGCATGAAGACCTACCACGAGGAGATCTTCGGCCCGGTGCTGCAGATGGTCCGCGCCGACAGCTTCGAGGAGGCCCTCGAACTGCCCAGCAAGCACCAGTACGGGAATGGTGTGGCGATCTTCACCCGCAACGGCCGTGTGGCGCGCGAGTTCGCGGCCCGGGTCAACGTCGGCATGGTCGGCATCAACGTGCCGATCCCGGTGCCGGTCGCCTACCACACCTTCGGCGGCTGGGAGCGCTCGGCTTTCGGCGACACCAACCAGCACGGCATGGAGGGCCTGAAGTTCTGGACCAAGGTGAAGACGGTCACGGCGCGCTGGCCCGAGGGCGAACTGGCCGATTCCTCCTTCATCATCCCGACCATGAAATAGGCCCCCAAAAGGTCGCAAAAGCCGTCGAACATCGGTACGCCTGCGGGGGTGGATGACGTGGAGCGTCCTGTGAGAGCCTTCAAGGTACTGGTCGCGACGGCGGCGGCTCTGGTTGTCGCCACCCTGGTCTCCGCCGCTCAGCGGCCGTCGGTGGGGGTCAATGGCGCGCTGGTCGGGTTGGTCCAGACCCGCACCGAGGGCGAGGCCGGCTGGCGTCCTTCGGCGATCCGCGCCGCTGTTCGCTACGCCGACGAAATCCAGACCGGACCGACCGGCCGGCTGCGCATTGACCTGTGGGACAGGTCGGTGTTGAGCGTCGGGACCAACGCCCGGCTGACCGTCGACCGCTTCGCAGTCAGTGACGACAAGGGCGCCGCCGCCACTCTGTTCTCCGTGGCCCGAGGCGCCTTCCGCTACAGCTCGGGCAGCCGCGGCCGGTCGCGGGAGAAGGTGCGGTTCAAGACCCCCACCGCCGCCATCGGTATCCGGGGCACCATCATCGACGGGGCCGTGGGGCGGGAGGCGCTCGACATTCTTGGCGCGGGGCCCGCCGGCTTGCCGCGCGCCGCTGCCGAGGCGCCGGAGCTGGCGTCGGTGATCATCCTGCGTGAGGGCGAAATCGAACTGACGGCGGGCGGCCAAACGGTGATTCTGAACCGTCCGGGCCAGGCGGTGCTGATCACCGGCGGTGACATCTCTCGGCCCTTCGACCTGCCACGCGACGCCGACCAACGCTTTCAGCAGATCATGCCGGACGGGTTCGCGGGTCCCCGCGAGCGGTCGGCGGACAACCGCCGCGACCGCCAGGAGGCGTCCCGGGACGCTGTCGACCGGCCGGCTGCTCAGCCAGGAGCCCAAGGCGCAGGAGGGGCAAAACCGGCGCCGGCCCCTGCGCCGCCGCCAAAGGGCCAGCGGTGATTTCCCGCCCTCGCCTACCACGGCGCGCTGACCTGAGGGGGAAGTAGCGCTCAGGCCCCGCGTTCTAGGCGACGACGGCATGGTCCTTGAGGATACCCAGCGGCACGATCGCCAGGGTCTCCTCATGGGTGGACTCCAGCACCACCTGCGGGGCGCAGCCGTCGTCCAGCGCCTCCTTCCAGCGCGGCGCGCAGAGGCACCAGCGGTGCCCGGGCTTGATGCCGGCGAACCCGTTCTACGGGCGCGGGGTGGAGAGGTCGTTGCCGCGCAGGGCGCTGTAGGCCAGGAAATCGGCGGTCATAACCGCGCAGACGGTGTGCAGCCCGGTGTCCTGCGGCCCGGTCTCGCAACAGCCGTTGCGGAAGAATCCGGTCACGGGGTCCAGCGAACAGGGGATCAGCTCAGCGCCCAGGACGTTGAGGGCTTGGGGATCGTAGCGGGTCATGGCCCCATCCTGCCCGCAACCGGGCATCGCCGCCAGAGAGGCCGTTGCGGTCTGGCGGCACGGACCCTGCAACGCTAAGGAAGCGGGACACTCCGCGCACCGAAACGAACCATGACCGACACCCCCCGTCCTCGCCGCAGCGCCCTGTACATGCCCGCCTCGAACGCGAAGGCCATCGAGAAGGCCCGGTCGCTGCCCTGTGACGTGGTCATCCTCGACCTTGAGGACGCCGTAGCCCCCGAGGCCAAGCACACCGCCCGGATGCAGGCGGTGGAGGCGGTCAAGGCCGGCGGTTTCGGTCGCCGTGAACTCGTCATTCGCACGAACGGCCTCGACACCCCCTGGGGCGCCGACGACCTGGCCATCGCGGCCGGATCCGGCGCCGACGCCATCCTGGTT
>JANPKF010000068.1:0-4421 GCA_031425895.1 Caulobacteraceae bacterium
GCAAGAAGGCCCCCCTTTTTCCAGGCGGCGGTCGCCAAACCGCCCCAGCGTCGTCTCCAGCATCTCAAAGGTCTCCATCCTCAGCAGATGGAATCAGACCTCAAACCTCAGCGCAAACCGAGATGTGTGAATGCCGTAGCCCCATAAAGGGGAGGGAGGGTTACGCGCTTGCCCCGTCAGGCCCGCTGGCTCCACAGGTCCGGCTCGTCCTCCAGGCCGATCAGCGCCAGGCCGGTAGCGATGGAGACGAGTTCGGCGCCGCTCTCCAGTTTCGCCGCCCCGAAGCGGCGGGTGAAGATGTCCCGCACCGCCGGCACGAAGCTGGAACCGCCGGTCAGGAAGACGCGGTCGACGCCGGTCTCGTCCAGCCCGGCGCGGGCGAGGGCCTCGTCGACGGCGCCTTCGATGGCCTTCAGTTCCGGGGCGATCCAGCTGTCGAAATCACTGCGCCGCACCATCGACTGCATGCGGATCGAGCCTTCTTCGAACAGGAATTCGGCCTCCTCGTTGGCCGACAGCGCTTCCTTCAGGCGAGAGACCGACTGGTAGAGGCGGTAGCCGTGGTTGTCGTCGAGCATCTCGACCAGTTTCTCGATCTTCTCGGGCTGCAGGGCGGTGCGGACCAGGCCGCGGATATCGCGCATGTCGCGGCTGGCCCGCAGGATGGCGAGCTGCTCCCAACGGGCAAAGGCGCTGAAGTAGCGGTTGGGGATGGGCAGGATGTTGTCGAAGGCGCGGTAGCTCGAGCCCTTGCCGAGGCGCGGCGAGACCAGGTTGTCGATGATCCGGTAATCGAAGGCGTCGCCGGCCACCCCGACGCCGCTGTTGGCCAGGCCCTCCGAACGGATGCGGCCATCCTGGCGCTCGAAACGGACCAGGGAGAAGTCGCTGGTGCCGCCGCCGAAGTCGGCGACCAGGACGGTGGCGTCCGCCTTCAGTTGCCGGGCGAAGAAGAAGGCGGCGGCGACCGGCTCGTAGGCGTAGCGGATGTCCTCGAACCCCATCCAGCGGAAGGCGTCCTGGTAGCGGGTGAGGGCCAGTTCCGGATCGGGTCGCAGGCCGGCGAAGTTGACCGGCCGGCCGACAATGACGCGCCTGGGCAGGTCGGCCAGTTCGATCCCCGCATGGTCGCGCACCTTGCCGAGGAAGGCGCTCAGCAGATCCTGGAAGGCGAAGCGCTTGCGCAGGATCTCGGTGTCGGTGAACAGCGGACTGGCGGCGTAGGACTTGAACGACTGGATGAAGCGGGTCTCCAGCGGCTCTTCCAGATAGGTGTCGATGGCCCAGGGCCCGGCCTCGACCTCGCGGCCGTTCTCGTCGTGGTTCGGCGCATGGAAGCTGAGCGCCGAGCGGAAGGCGACGATGTCGGCGTCGTTCCGGGGGAAGTGGATCAGGCGGGCGTCGCCATCCGGGGTGGTGATCGAGACGACGGTGTTGGTCGTCCCGAAGTCGATGCCGAGGACGGGTTCGTGAGGAGTGGGCATGGTGGGGTGTCCAACGCCGGAATGGGAGCAGGTCCTTCTCCCCTTGGGGGAGAAGGTGGCGGCGAAGCCGACGGATGAGGGGTCGCACCGGCCGACAGGGATCGGCGGATCGATGACGATTGCTGAGAGAGTCTTCGCCCCCTCATCCGACCCCTTCGGGGCCACCTTCTCCCCCAAGGGGAGAAGGGACCTGCCGCATCGGCTTTGCGATTCGAGATGCGCGTCTCGGGCGTTGGGCCGTGACAAGCACGGCTTCAGGCCTGGCGCAGAGTGTCCATCGTCATGAAGCCATAGCCCTCTATCCTTCCTGCGCCGGCTGCTCGTAGGCCGCCATCATCGCCATGTTGAGGATGCGCGACACCGAGGCGCCGAGCGGACAGATCTGCACCGACCGCGACAGGCCCAGTAGCACCGGGCCGATCACCGTCGCGCCGCCCAGGCTCTGGACCAGCTTGGTCGAGATCGAGGCCGAGTGGATGGCGGGCATGACCAGCACATTGGCCGGGCCGGTCAGGCGCATGAAGGGATAGGCGGCGCGGCGTTCCGGCTCCAGGGCCAGTTCCGGCGGCATCTCGCCCTCGTACTCGAAGTCGATGCCCTCCATCTCGTCGAGCATGGACACGGCCTCGCGGACCTTCTCGGACCGCTCGCCCATCGGATTGCCGAAGGAGGAGTAGCTCATGAAGGCGACGCGGGGGGTGTAGCCCAGCTTCTTGACCGCCTGGGCCGCCTCGCAGGCGATCTCGACCAGGTCGTCGGCGTCGGGCATCTCGGTGACGTTGGTGTCGGCGATGAACAGCGGCTGGTTCTTGGCCAGCAGGATGGACATGCCCATCACCCGGCCGCCCGGCGCGGGGTCGATCACCCGGGTGACCTCTTCCAGCACCTGGTCGAAGCTGCGGGTGACGCCGGTGACCATGCCGTCGGCATGGCCGGCCGCCAGCATGGAGGCGGCGAAGCTGTTGCGGTCCTGGTTGATCAGGCGCTGGACGTCGCGCTTGAGGTAGCCCTCGCGCTGTAGCCGGGCATAGAGGAAGTCGACGTAGTCGGGATTGCGGTCCGACAGGCGGGCGTTGACGATCTCGATGTCGACCTCGGCCGGGTCGAGGCCGGCGAGGACCATGTTCTCGCGCACCAGTTCCTCGCGGCCGCAGAGAATGGCCTTGCCGAGGCCCTGGCTCTGGAAGGCGTAGGCGGCGCGGATGACGCTCGGCTCCTCGCCTTCCGCAAAGACGATACGCTTCTGGGCGCCGGACTGAACCCCGCCCGAGATCTTCTGCAGGAAGCCGGCGGTGGGATCGAGCCGCCGGGCCAGCTTGGCGCGGTAGGCGTCCATGTCCTCGATCGGCTTGCGGGCCACCCCGGTGTCCATCGCGGCTTGCGCGACGAAGGGCGGGATGTACCAGATCAGCCGCGGGTCGAAGGGACTGGGGATGATGTAGTCGGGGCCGAACTTCAGGCGGCGGCCGTGGTAGGCGGCGGCGACCTCGTCGGGCACGTCTTCCCGGGCCAGCATGGCCAGCGCGTTGGCGCAGGCGATCTTCATCTCCATGTTCACCCGCCGGGCGCGCACATCGAGGGCGCCGCGGAAGATGTAGGGGAAGCCCAGCACGTTGTTGACCTGGTTGACGTAGTCGGACCGGCCGGTGCCGACGATGGCGTCACTGCGGACCTCGGCCACTTCTTCCGGGGTGATTTCCGGATCAGGGTTGGCCATGGCGAAGATCAGCGGGCTCTTGCCCATGCTGGCCACCATCGCCTTGGTCAGGGCGCCCTTGGCCGACAGGCCGATGAAGACGTCGGCCCCGACAATGGCCTCGGCGAGCGTGCGATGCGGGGTCTCGACCGCGTGGGCGCTCTTCCACTGGTTCATGTCTTCGGTGCGGCCCCGGTAGAGGACGCCCTTGCGGTCGACGGCGATGACGTTGGAGGGCGTGACGCCCATGGCCTTCATCAGCTCGAGCGTGGCGATGCCGGCGGCGCCCGGGCCGTTGAGCACGACCTTGACGTCCTTCAGGTCGCGGCCGGTGATCTCGCAGGCGTTGATCAGGCCGGCGCAGGTGATGATGGCGGTGCCATGCTGGTCGTCGTGGAACACCGGGATGTCGAGCAGTTCCTGCAGCTCGGTCTCGATGCGGAAGCATTCGGGGGACTTGATGTCCTCCAGATTGATGCCGCCGAAGGTGACGCCGATGTTCTTGACCACGGTGATGATCTCGTCGGGGTCCTCGGTGGAGACCTCGATGTCGATGGCGTCGACATCGGCGAAGCGTTTGAAGAGAACGCCCTTGCCTTCCATGACCGGCTTGGAGGCCAGGGCCCCTAGGTTGCCGAGGCCGAGGATGGCCGTGCCGTTGGAGATCACCGCCACCAGGTTGCCCTTGGAGGTGTAGTCGTAGGCCAGCTCGGGGTTGGCGGCGATGGCCAGCACCGGCACGGCGACGCCCGGCGAATAGGCGAGGCTGAGGTCCCGCTGGGTGGCCATCGGCTTGGTGGCGGCGATGGCGATCTTCCCCGGCGTCGGGAACTGGTGGAAGGCCAGCGCTTCCTCGTCGGTGAAGGTCTTCTTCTCGGACTCGTTCATGGGGGCCTGTTCAGCTCGCCGGGCGCGGCAGAGCGCCTCTTTGTAGGATAGGCGCGCAACCTAACGACCGAGGGCGGCGGGAACAACCGCCAGCCACGGTCCTTCTCCCGCTTGTCGGGAGAAGGTGGCCCCCGAAGGGGGTCGGATGAGGGCAGAACCGACCTCGAGGGATTGGCGACAGCGCTGAAAGCGCCAGATCGAGCACAGCCTTCCGACGCCGGCGCGGCCCGCATCCGACCGCGACGCGGCCACCATCTCCCGACGAGCGGGAGAAGGGGTTCGTTACGCCACGGCTTTCGCCCCCGCCGCCCCCGCCGCGGTGGCGTCTACGATCGGGTCCCCGAAGACCGGCG
>JANPKF010000069.1:0-2870 GCA_031425895.1 Caulobacteraceae bacterium
ATGATCGGCGACGGCTGGACGGACGCCGAGGTCAGGCTGGACGGTGCCGCCCACCGCTTCCACGCCTTCACCGAGGTCGTCCGGCGTGAGCGTGTGGTGGCCGCCGCCGACGCCGAAGCCCCGTCAATGGACGAGTTCCTGCACGCCGAAGGCCTCGCCGGCCGCTGGTCCTATCCCCGCGCCCGCATCCGCATCCTCCTGCTCGAGAACATCCACCCGGCGGCCATCGAGCGACTGGAAGAGGCCGGCTACACCGTCGAATCGCTGAAGGGCGCGCTCGACGAGGACGCCCTGATCAAGGCACTGCAGGGCGTTCATGTTCTGGGTGTGCGATCCAAGACCCAGGTCAGCGCCCGGGTCCTGGACGCCGCCGACCGGCTGATGGCGGTGGCTGCCTTCTGCATTGGCACGAACCAGATCGACCTCGACGCGGCGGCAGACCGTGGCGTGGCCGTTTTCAACGCGCCCTATTCCAACACCCGATCGGTGGTCGAACTGGCGGTCGGCCTGACCATCGCCCTGCTGCGTGATGTCGCCGACAAGTCCGCGGCCATGCACCGGGGCGTCTGGAACAAGTCCGCGACCGGCTCACGCGAGCTGCGTGGCAAGACCCTGGGCATCGTCGGCTATGGAGCCATCGGCTCGCAGTTGTCGGTGCTGGCCGAGGGCCTGGGCATGCGGGTCATCTTCCACGACCTGACCGAGCGGCTGGCGCTCGGCAACGCCCGGCGCATGGCCTCGCTCGATGCCCTGCTGGCCGAGAGCGATGTGGTCAGCCTGCATGTCGACGGCAGGACCGAGAATACGGCCCTGATCAGCGCGGGCCAGTTGTCCCGGATGAAGCAGGGGGCCCTGCTGCTCAACCTGTCGCGTGGCCATGTGGTCGATGTCGGGGCCCTGGCCCAGGCTTTGGGCTCGGGCCGAATCGGCGGCGCGGCCGTGGACGTCTTCCCTGAAGAACCGGCCACCAATGCCGATCCGTTCGACAGCCCGCTGCGGGGCCTGACCAACGTCATCCTGACGCCCCACATCGGCGGCTCGACCGAAGAGGCCCAGGAAGCCATCGGGGCTTTCGCCGCCGAGCGGTTGCTGGCCTATCTGAACCGGGGCGACACCACCTTCTGCGTCAATCTGCCCAATGTGCAACTGGCCGAGGTCTCGGGTGCCCATCGCATCCTGCACATTCACCGCAACCAGCCGGGCGTGCTGGCCGAGCTGAACCGCGCCCTCGCCGCCGCCGGATTGAACATCCTCGGTCAGCATTTGAAGACCGACGAACGCACTGGCTATGTGATCAGCGACGTCGACCGTGACTACGACCCGGAAGCGCTCCGGTCGCTGAAGAGTGTTGCCGGAACGCTGCGGTTCCGCATGCTGCATTGAAACCTTCCCCGGCGGCATCTTGCGCGCGCGCGAAACGGGCGCACAGTGTCCGGGAACGGTCGCATCGTGACGGCCGGGGGAGGATCATCGATGTCTCGTTTCTTGCGCAATGCGGCGCTCGCCGCACTGACCGTGGCTGCCGTCGGCGGCGTCGCGTCAGCCGCCAGCGCCCAAACCTACAACCGGCTGGTCGTGTTCGGCGACAGTCTGAGCGACAACGGCAACCTGTACGCCGCCACCGGCAACACCCAGCCGACCTCGCCGCCCTATTTCCAGGGCCGGTTCTCCAACGGTCCGGTGTTCACCGAGCTGCTGGGCTTCAACGCGGGCCGCTCGGCGGCCGGCGCGCCCGTCACGGGCAGCATCAACTACGCCTACGGCGGCGCACGGACGGATTCATCGGCCTTCCCCCCCGGGATGCGTAACCAGCTTCTGGCCTATACCGGCGGCGGCGGCACCTTCCGTTCCACGGACCTCGTCAGCATTCTCGGTGGTGCCAACAACATCTTCCAGGCCCTCCCGGCTGCCGGCGCCTCGAGTAACCCGACCGCCACAATCGCTCCCGCATTCACGTCCGCCGCAGCGGACATGAATTTCCTCGTCAACAGCATCGCGGCGGCCGGTGCCGGCACGATTCTCGTTGGCAACATTCCGAGTCTCGGAAACGCGCCGCAGTTCCGCGGCACCGCAGCGGCACCGCTGGCGGAGTTTGCCGGTACCTCTTTCAACAGCGCCCTGCTCACCGGATTGACGACCACGGCCGCGGCCCGTCCAGGCACCAACATCATCCTGTTCGACATCTACAAGGTCGGTGCCGCGCTCACCGGGAATCCCGGAGCGTTCGGCCTGACCAATGTGACCGACGCCTGTTTCAACGGCGTAACGGTCTGCGCAACGCCCAGCACCTATCTGTTCTGGGACGGCGTGCACCCGACCGCCGCCGGCCACCAGCTGATCGCCAGACTGGCGAACGACTACCTCTACTATGGCGATCTCGGCGCCCAATCGACCGTCCAGGCCGAAACCGGCTTCCGTCAGCGTGAAGATCTGCTCGACCTCGCCAGCGAGGGGATGTCCGGCAGGGCAGATTGGCAGGCCGGCACCAACTTCACCTTCGGCGTCATCGCCGACAGCGTCGAGACGGACGCACGCGGATCCGTGGCCGCGGCAGACGCCACCGGCTGGGGCGTCAGGGTCGGGCTCGATCACGTCATGTCCCCCGGTGCCCGCTTCGGTTTCGCCGGCACGTTCCGCACCGCGGAGGTAGAGGCCGGCGCGATGGCCTTCGATGTCGAGACCTATGCCTTCGACGCCTACGCCGGCTGGCGTTCGGGCGGCCAATTCGTCAACGCCACGGCCGGCGGCTCGATCGACCGCTATGACGACATCACCCGGGTGACGTCCCTCGCCCCGATCGTCCACAAAGGCGAGACGGACGGCGGCAGTGTCGGTGCCAGGGTCCAGGCCGGCTTCTGGTGGGACATGGG
>JANPKF010000070.1:0-5478 GCA_031425895.1 Caulobacteraceae bacterium
ATGCCGGGCGACAACGCCGAACTGGACGTCGAGCTGATCACCCCGATCGCCATGGACCAGGGCCTGCGCTTCGCCATCCGCGAAGGCGGCCGCACCGTCGGCGCCGGCGTCGTGTCGAAGATCGTCGAATAGTCTTTCGGCTTCACGGCTGAACGAGCGAAGGGCCCGGAGCAATCCGGGCCCTTCTGCTATTCACGGAACGGTGGTTGGCTAACGCCTCAAGCTGTGCGCTCATGGCGCTTCCGCTGGAGGGACATCTCATGATCAAGCGTCTTCTGACCGCCGTGGTCGCCTTCGCAAGCGTCTGCATCCTTGCCTCCCCCGCCGCCGCCCAGGCGACCCGGACCTGGGTCTCCGGGGTCGGGGACGACGTCAATCCGTGCAGCCGCACGGCGCCCTGCAAGACCTTCGCCGGGGCCATCTCCAAGACCGCCGCCAATGGCGAGATCAGCGTGCTCGATCCGGGCGGCTTCGGCGCGGTGACCATCACCAAGTCGATCAGCATCGTCGCCGAGGGCAACGAGGGCGGGATCCTGGCCAGCCTGACCAATGGCATCACCATCAATTCGGCGACCGCCGTCGTCTACATCCGGGGCCTGATCATTGAGGGCAAGGGCGACGGCCTGAACGGGATCAATATCGTCGCCGCCAAGTCGGTGTTGATAGAGGACACGGTCATCCGTGGCTTCCGCGCGACGGGTCCAGCGAACGGCGCGGGGATCAAGGCAGCCGGCACGGCCAAGGTCACGGTGGTGGGCTCGACCCTGGCCGACAACCGGGTGGCCATCAAGGCGGACGTCTTCGGCACCGAGGTGCTGATCAGCGACTCGACCATCACCGGCAACGCCGTGGTCATTGAGAGCACGGCCTTCGTGCGCTCCTACGCCAACAACGTCATCAATCACAACGCCGCCGACGGCACGTTGCTGCCGAAGATCCCGCTGAAGTAGGCGGCGTTCGGCGCTTCGTGAACGGGATGACGGCCCCGTTCACGAAGGCGCTGCCGCTGTTGGCGAAGGGGCGCTGGCGGGCGGGCTCGAGGTCGGCGAGGGATCGGGCCTCGATCCGCCAACGAAAGTTCGCCATGCGCCACTTCCTCACCGCCGGTCTCTTCCTGCTGGAAGACCTTCTGTCGACCGTCGTCTTCATGGTGCTGATCAGCACGACCCACGACCTGGGCCTGGCGACGGGCGGGGCCATCGCCGTTGGCCTCGGTCAGGTCATCCTGTGCCTGGTCCGCCGCAAGCCGGTGGGGGCCATGCAGTGGCTGAGCCTGGGCCTGGTCGTGGTGATGGGGGCCGCGACGCTGCTGACCCACGATGCGCGCTTCGTCATGTTCAAGCCGACGCTGATCATGACCGCGGTCGGGCTGGTGATGCTGAAGAAGGGTTGGATGAACCGCTATCTGCCGGCCATCGTCACTGACAACGCGCCGGGGCTCGGCGTCACCTTCGGCTACATCTGGGCGGGGATGATGTTCGCCACGGCGGCCCTGAACCTGGCCGTCGCCTTCACGGCCGACCCGCGAACCTGGGCGCTGGTGATGAGCACCGTGCCCCTGGCCAGCAAGATCGTCCTGTTCCTGATCCAGTTCGCGACCATGCGCATCCTGGTCGGCCGCAAGGTGCGGGCCGCCCGGGCTGTGGAATCGGCGGCGGCTTAACGGCCCGTTCGTTACCCCTCCCGTAGAGGGAACTGGCATACCCCTTGCGGGAAATCGGTCAGAAAGACTGAGAGGGTTTCGTTTTGGTTCGCCAACTGAGCGTCGAGATCATCGGGACGGAGGCAATGACACCCGCCGAGCGCTCGCTATGGCTCGACTGGACGGCGGCGGGCCCGGCCTTTGAATCCCCCTTCTTCCATCCCGATTTCACAGCCGTGGCCGGCCGCTCGGCGCCCGAGGCGCGGCTGGCCGTGCTGCACCGGAACGGGACGGTGGTCGGCTTCCTGCCGCACCAGCGGCGCGGCGGAGCGGCCCAGCCGCTGGGCGCGCCGCTCAACGACTATCATGCGGTGATTACCGGCCCGGAGCTGGACTTCTCCATCGATGAGGCGGCCGAACTGGTCGGGGCCCGCAGCTACACCGCCACCGGCTGGACAGGCGCGGCGGCCGAGGGTGAGGGGCGGACCCAGGCGCGGACCTTGCTGGCCGACGTTTCGCAGGGCTGGGACGCCTACTACGCCGGACGGCGGACGGACTTCGGCAAGTTCTTCAAGGACAAGGAGCGGGCCCGCCGCTCGTTCGAGCGCGACCTGGGTCCCATCCGGGTCGAGACGTCCACGACGGACCTGACGCATTTCGACAGGCTGATCGAACTGAAGCAGGCGCAGTACCAGCGCACCCGCCGCCACGACATCTTCGCCTGTGGCTGGACGATCGACATGCTGCGCGATTTGCTCCGCCACGAGGGCAGTGACTTCGGCGCGCGTCTGACGGTGCTTTACGCCGGTGACCGGCCGATGGCCTATGAGCTCGGCCTCAGGGGCGGCGACCACTATCACTTCTGGCTGCCTGCCTACGAGGCCGCCGCGGCCCGCTATTCACCCGGAATGCTGCTCAGCATGGAAACCATGAAGATGGAGGCCGCGCGTCTCTACGACTTCGGGTTCGAGGGCGAGGCCTACAAGAAGTACTTCTGTGACCTCAGCCGTGACGTCTGGGAAGGCGTCGGCCAGGCCGCCGGCCCGACCGCCCTGTCCGCGATCTCCGGCCTGGCCCCGGGCGGCCTGGCGCAGAGTGTTCGCCGCCGCTGGGCCATCATTGACGCCTGCGAGACCACGACGCTCGGCCGGGTGAGAGCGCTCAGCGCCGCCGCCTCGGCGATGGCCGGTCGCGGTCGATCGCAACCGACCGCCAGCCTGCTGCTGGCCGCTTCCGCCCTTTGCCTCTGATTGACGGATGAAACCATGAGCTGGCTGTCGCAACCGAAAATCTACGATCACAAGATCCATGAGAGCGGCATCGCCTCGGACGAGGCCCTGGCCATGATCCTGGACCGCTATCCTGCCGAACTGCTGGATATCAACGCCTACAGCTATGACGCCGAGGGCCAGGTCAGCCTGGCGACCGGCGAGCGGGGCAGGGCGGATGGCGCCACCCTGTTGGAGGCCATCAAGGGCGGCCGGGTGTGGGTCAACCTGCGTGACGCGCACGAGGCCTATCCGGAGCTCTGGGCGCACATCCAGCCGAAGTTCGACGAGATCGCCGCCGACCTGGGCGTCAAGCCGATCAAGGTGACCGGCCAGCTGATCATGTCCTCGCCGCAGACCAAGGTGCCGTATCACTTCGACGCCGCTGGCGTGGTGCTGTTCCACCTCCGCGGGGTGAAGAAGCTGTGGGTCTATCCGACGGACGAGGCGCACCAGCCGCAGGAGTCGGTCGAGAAGGTGATCATGCGGGTCCAGGCCGAGGAGCTGCCCTACCGCATGGCCTTTGATGGCGACGCTCAGATGGTCGAGCTTCAGCCCGGCCAGGCCCTGACCTGGCCGCTGTATGCGCCGCACCGGGTCGAGAACCAGGGCGTCTTCAACGTCTCGCTGTCGCTGGACTTCCAGACCTGGGAGACGCGGCTGATGCGCGGCGCCCACTATGCCAATGGTGTCTTGCGCCGCTACGGCCTGAAGCCGGCCACCATGGAACAGACGCCGGTGATGGCCCGCGCGGCCCTTTGGGCGGCGTCGCTGGCCATGAAGAAGGCCAATCTCGCGCCCAATCTCATCAAGGACTACGAGCGCAGCTTCGAGCTGTCGGCCCAGGCGAAGAAGAAGGCGGCCTGAGCCCACGATGCCCTTTTCCCGAAGAGCGGGAGAAGGGCGCTGTGTGAACACTGCGTCATGACCTCGAATTAAGCTGTCTTGCGGCCGATCCGGTCCTAGCGTCCCCTCATCATCCTGGAGGGACTAAAGAATGCGCCTCATCGCCACCGCCGGGCTCGCCGCCCTCGCCATCGCCGCCTCCGCCGGCGCCGCTTCCGCCGGCGACCGTGAGCCCCGGGTCATCATCAAGAATGCGGTCGCCCGCGTAACGGTCGTGCCGCAAGACCGCGCCGACGTGCAGGTGGTCGTCAAGACCCACGACCCGCGCCTGACCCTCACCGTCGAAAAGAAGGGCGAACGGACGATCATCGACGGCGACCTGAGGTGGAACAAGATCCGCAACTGCCGCGGAACGGCCGAGACGGCCTCAGCTGACGTCCGCAATATGGGCACGGTCCAGTACAAGGACATGCCGGAAGTCATCATCTACACGCCCAGGGACGTCGAGATCGGCTCCTCCGGCGCCGTCTGGGGCTACATCGGACGGGCGGGCAGCGTGAGCTTCTCCAACGCCGGCTGCGGCGACTGGACCATCGGCAACGTGTCCGGGAAGCTGGACATCGCCCAGGCGGGCTCCGGTGACGTACTGGCCGGCGACGTCGGTGGCCTGGACCTGGCGGTCGCCGGGTCTGGCGACACCAGGCTGAAGGCTGTGACCGGCCGGGCCGACATCTCCATCGCCGGTTCGGGCAACGTCGTCATGGCCTCCCTGAACGGCAACCTGGACGTCTCCATCGCCGGGTCGGGCGACATCCGTATCTTCGGCGGCAAGGCCGAGAGCGTCGACGTGGCCGTGGCCGGTTCAGGAGACATCCGTTTTGCCGGTGAGGCCACCAGGGTGGACGCCAGCTTCGCGGGCTCCGGCAATGTCTGGGTGACCAAGGCCGGCTCGGTCGACAAGTCGGTCATGGGCCAGGGCGCGGTCCACGTCGGCCCGTTCGATATGAAGCGCGACTAGACGCTTCCCCACAACGATGCAGACGAGAGGGGCCGGCGCGTTGCCGGCCCTTTTTCGTATGCGGAGCGGGATTGCACTGGCGCCGCTCCGGAATCTCTCTATAGAGCGCGCTCCGGTGCGTTCCGCCCGTCGATCCCGTTCAACGAAGAGGCCACAAGCCTTGACGCAGTCGGAATCGAAGGGTAATAGCGCGCCTCCTGTTGGACCGGCAGTGCCCTTGGGCAGACGCGGTGCGCAGAAACACCAGGCATCCATTGGGGATATCTGGCTGGAAAGGCTCTCGCCGGGCGACCTGCGTGAGCCTCTCGTTTTTTGCGGACTTGTGCGTATCCGGACGTCTCTCGAGGCGTTTGGGCTGGTCTTTGAAATGGTTCGAGATCACGCGGGCGGGCCGCCGTCTGTTGGGAATGAAAGAGCGATATGGATCGTCAGAACATCCGCATCCGGCTCAAGGCCTTTGACCACCGCGTGTTGGACCATTCAACGCGCGAGATCGTCAATACGGCCAAGAGGACCGGCGCGACCGTCCGGGGGCCGATTCCCCTGCCGACGTTGATCGAAAAATTCACCGTCAACCGCTCGCCCCACGTCGACAAGAAGTCGCGCGAGCAGTTTGAAATCCGCACGCACAAGCGCGTGCTCGACATCGTCGACCCCACCCCGCAGACCGTGGACGCGCTCATGAAGCTCGACCTGTCCGCCGG
>JANPKF010000071.1:0-1630 GCA_031425895.1 Caulobacteraceae bacterium
GTCTCGATATGGGTCCAGACCTGGTCGCATTGGCCGATGAAATCCGCCGCCAGCGAGCCGTCGGGCGCGACCGGAATCTGACCGGAAAGATAAAGCCACCGCGTCGGCCCTGTCACCTCGACCGCCTGCGGATAGGACCCCTCGACCGGCGGCGAGCCGTCGCCTGTCAGGGGCCGGATCGTTACAGTCACTGGCGTGCGGCGTCCGACCGGGCGCGGACCACGGCGAACTCCGAACCCGGCTTCCAGCCCGGCCAGTCGCTGCTGTTCGCGAGGTCCAGACCCAGCCGATAAAGCAGGGTCAGGTTCTCGACCGCCGAGCGGAAGTCGAGGTCGGCCGACCATTCGTCGCTGGGCTTGTGATAGTCAGCATCGAATTTGGCACGGTAGGCCGGCAAGCCGACCTCGACCCCGCCCTCGTCCAGATCGACCCCGTGCCAGGGCATCAGGGCCGGCACGCCGGCACGGGCGAAGGGGAAATGGTCGGAGCGGTAGTAGTAGCCCTGTTCCGGTTCGCGGTCGTCGGTGACCACCCGGCCCTCGGCCGCGGCCAGAACCTCGAGCCGGTCTTCAAGGTCATTGTGGCCCTTGCCGAAGATGGCAAGGTCCCGCGTCGGCCCGGACAGCGGCAGCATGTCGATATTGATGTCGGCCACCGTCGTCTCCAGCGGCCAGACCGGATCGGCGGCATAGCCATAGGCACCGAGCAGGCCCATCTCCTCGGCCGCCATGTGGGCAAAGACGATCGACCGCTTGGGGCGCGGCGCAGCGCTCAACTGGCGCGCCATCTCCACCACGCCGATGGTCCCCGAGGCGTTGTCCCAGGCCCCGTTCCAGATGTTGTCGCCTGCCACGCCCGGATGCTGGGCCGCGCCGCCGACATGGTCCCAGTGCGCCGAATAGATGATGGTCTCGTCCGGATGCTCCGTGCCCGGAATCCGGGCCAGCAGATTGTGGGTGACCAGGGTGTCGATGGTCTCCGACGCCTCGACCGAAAGGGTCACGCCGTTCAGGGCCACGGCCCTGAAGGTCCCGTCGGCGATGTTCGGCAGTTGCCGGATGTCCAGACCCGCCGCCGCCGCCCAGGCAGCGGCGATGTCGTGGTTGATACTGCCCGAAAACTCCAGATCCGCCGCGCCGGGCGTCAGGGTCCGGGTGCGAGTGTTGCCGCGCACGGCACCGGCCCACATGGTCGAGGTGGCGCCACCTTGCACCAGGTTGATCACGCCCACGGCGCCGCGCCGGAAGGCCTCATCGGCCTTGTAGGCACCAGACTGGTAGTTGGTCGCGTACTCGCCGTTAAAGCGCTCGCCGTCGGGTTCGCCGCTCACGACCACGACCACCTTGCCCCGAACATCGAGGTCGCCGTAGTCGTCCCACTGACGCTCGGGGGCGTAGATACCGTGGCCGGCGAAGACGACGCCGGCGTCCCGGATCGAGGCACGGCCGTCATTGGTCACCGCGCGAACGGTGATGTCGGTTCCGACCGCCAGCGGATGAACGCCGCCGTCCGGTCCGGTCCAGCGGGCGGTCGCGCCGGCGACGGGGGTGTAGCGCTTCAGTTCGACGGGTTGCAGCCACTGGCCGTCGGGGCCGCCGGGCTCCAGTCCCATGGCCTCGTACTGGGCCTG
>JANPKF010000072.1:0-1536 GCA_031425895.1 Caulobacteraceae bacterium
CGACAATCGGGCACACCCGCATTGGCCAATGTCAAGTTTTGGGTGTTGGCTCCTCCGTCGCCCGACGGGGCTCGGGCAACCGTTCCGTCCTCAACGGCTCCAACGCATAAAGCTGCACCAGCGCCCAGGCGAGCAGGGCCAGCAGCATGCCGACCAGGCTGCGCAGCACCCAGGACAGCTTCTCGTTGATGCCGCGATAGCGCTCGGCGCACAGCTCCTCGTGCGCGGCGATCTTCATGAAGGCTCCGGCCACCGTCTGGCGATCCCCGCTCATCGTCCGGTCCCTCCGGTCAGGCGCCGCCACCAGGACGGCCGGGGCGCCAGGCGGGCGGCGGCGGCCCGCTCCTCGGCCTCGCAGGCCTCGAGGATCCACAGCATCGTCGCCTTGCGGTCGTTGGCGGACTCCAGCCGGCCGGTCTGGGCGTCGCCGAAGGCCACCCATTCGCCGACGCTGTTGTCGGCCGGCGGCGCGGCCGGGGCCACGTCACCGCGCAGTTGCGGCGGGATCCGGCCGGCGCAGTCCAGCGCAACGGGGATGGTCACGGTAGAGGGCACGGCGGCACAGGCCGGCAAGGCCAGCATCACCGGCAGCGCCAGCAGAAGCGCCGGCGTCCGGCGCCGAGAGGATGTCATCACGGGTCTCCTGTTCCCGGACCTGGCGGTCCGTTTCGCGAACGCCCTGGCGGGCGAGGGCTTCAAGGGCGGCGCGGGTGGCCTGGTCCGAGGCCTGGGCGACCTCGGCGCCGGCCCGCTGCCGGGCGGCCTCCCGGGCCCTGGCCGCCGCCCCGGCGTCCCGGACGCTGTTCCAGGCCAGCCCGCCGACCACCAGCGCCAGCAGCAGCAGGGTCAGAAAGGCGATCAGCGGGCCGGCGAACCGCCGCAGAAGCTGGCCGCCCAGCACCAGCAGGCCGCTCATTCCACGACCTCCAGCTGGCGGTCGCCGCTGTCGCTGATCCGCCGCCGCAGCGCCCGGGACAGGATGATGCAGCCGCGCGAGGCGTCGTTCTCGGCGTCGTCGCCATGGATCATGAAGGCGGTGCGGCCGTGGGCGTCATGGCCGACGGGGGTCAGGTCCATGGCGTGCGGTCCGACCCGGCGGCTGTCGCGGGGCAGGCCGATGCGCCACAGCCCGCGGGGGATCGGCCCCTTGCCGCGCACCGCCTCCATGGCCGGATTGTTGCGGCCGTCGGCCAGGGCCGGGCCATCGCCGCTGTAGCCCTGGCCGACGAGCGCGCCGCCGCGCAACAGCCGGCCGCTGCGCTGGTGATAGGTCCACATCAGGCTCTACTCCCTTGTGTTGTCGAGCGCCGAAGGCTCGGTGGCGCTGGTCCCCCGGATCAGGGCCCAGACCCCGCCGCCGAGCCCGCCGAACAGGCCGCCCAGCGCCAGCAGGTCGATGGTCTGGCCGCGCAGCAGCGCCACGAACGGCAAGGCCAGTCCGCACAGCAGCATCGGCAGGCTGTAGACCCGGCCGATCGCCCAGGTCCGACCATCGGCGCCGGTGAAGAGGTCGGTGAGAAGTTTGGAGGGGGTCAT
>JANPKF010000073.1:0-2881 GCA_031425895.1 Caulobacteraceae bacterium
CGGCCCGAGCTGATGATCGGGCCGAACTAAATATGCAAGCCGTCAAGGGGCGCGAGTTACCGGATAGCACTGGTGGGGTCGTCTTGACCCAGCTGCAGGGGCTTGAAGACATCCCGGCCGCAATCTCTTGGGCCCGTGACCTGTGGGAATCGGGAGAGGAGCAGTCGGAGGTTGTCGAACTGGCGCTTCTGTCTGACCACGACTACGAAAGCCACGCTCGGTTGCTACCCAAGGTTCTTTCGGTGGTTGGCGTCGATGAACCCGAGCAACTCTGCTTTTGGGCTGAACGCGCGCTCCTGAGTCGATATCTCGCAGGGGATCTCGATGTGTTGGCCCTGGTCAGGCTCGGCGATAGGGTCTGGAACCTTCTGGCGGATGACGAGCGGATCGGCATGGAAAATCCCTGCTCGATCTACAACGATCTCAGCGAAACCTATCACGCTCGGACTGTCGACGTTCGACTGAGGAAGCTGCCCGCAAGCACGGCCACTGAAGAGATGATGAATCACCTTGTGACGACCGGCGCGTTTCAGCGGGCAGGGCTTATACCCCCAGGGATCTAGCGCTTCTCCACCACCGTCTTGCCGATCGGCGCCAGGGCCAGCACCGCGAGCTGCAGGTCCTTCAGCGCAAACGGGATGCCGATGATGCTGATGAACTCGGCCACCGCGATCAGCAGGTGGCTCAGCGCGATGTACCAGCCGGCGAAGATGAACCAGATGATGTTGAGCGGCAGGCCCACGCCACCGGTGCCGACGTCGCTCATCCCCAGGCTCTCGCGGCTGACCACCTCCTTGCCGAACGGCCAGAACGAGAAGCCGGCGATGCGCCAGGCGGCGGCGGTGTAGGGCAGGCCGACGATGGTGACGGCCAGGATCGCCCCGCCCAGCAGCCACAGCAGGCCGGAAATCCATCCTCCAAAGATGAACCACAGGATGTTGAGGATCAGGCGGATCATGGCAGGGTTCCCCCTCGGAACGGGCAAGCGCTGGAGACCTTGATGTGGTGCAGATCGTAAGGGTTGTCGAGACGTTGCCCGATGGTTTCGCGGCCCTGGCCGACGCTGCCCGCGCCGAGGGCGTTCGCAGCATGGCGTTGATCGCCGGGCAGTGGGGCGAGGTCGGCGCACTGTTCGCCGAGCCCGGCGCCCTGTTCGCCGCCTTCATCGACGGCGACCTGGTCGGCGTCGGCGGCGTAACGCCCCAGAACGACCTGACCGAGCCGGCCATGCGCATGCGCCAGCTCTACGTCGCGCCGGCCTTCCGCCGGTCCGGCGTCGGTCAGGTTCTGGCCGGCGCGATGATCCAGCAGGGCCTGCAGGCCGCGCGGTTACTGGTCAGCAACGCCCGGGCCAGCGAAGCGGCCGGGCCGTTCTGGGAGGCGATGGGCTTCGAGCGGGTCGATGCCGAAGGCTTCACCCACCAGCTTCGCGGCGATGTTGGAGCGTGTTAGCCTCGACGCATGGGCAAGATCGACCTTCATCTTTCCATTGACGCCGACCTTCTCAAGCGCGCGGAAGCAGCCGGTGTCGATCCGTCCGAGGCGTTGGAGGCCGCGCTCTCGTCTTTGCCGGACCAAGGCGTTCACGACCAGGGCTCGGCATTCCGCGGCGACGACGCTGCCGCCGAGGCGCGGGCAGCGGCGTGGGCTACCGAGAACGCCGAGGCGATCAAGGACTACAATCGCCGGATCGCCGAACGCGGCGTGTTCGGTGAGGACTGGCGTCGCTGGTAAGTGCGCCAGTTCGATGTCTTCGAGAATCCGTCGGACCGCTCACGCAGCTACGCACCCTACATCGTTATCCTTCAATCTCACCACCTGGCGCCGATCGATACCGTCATCGTCGCGCCGCTGATCGCCGACGCCCTACGCCCCCTCACGCTTATCGACCTGCCCGTTCTTGTTCTGGAGCGCCCCCTCGTGGCGGCGCTGTCGGAACTGGCCAACATGCCGCGCAAGCTCCTTCGATCACCCGTCGCCAGCCTGGCTACGGAAGAAGACGCCATCCGCCGCGCCCTCGACCGCCTGTTCACCGGCTTCTGATCGCCCGCATCCGGGAACGGCATCTGGCGCTCGGCGCTTTGTCTCCGACCTCACCCCAACCGGAGACCCCACATGGGCGACAAGACACTCACCGACATCGCCAAGGAGATGAAGGACATCGACTTCGTGATGCTGCAGACCAAGACCGACGGTGGCCAGATCGCCGCCCGGCCGATGAGCAACAACCGCGACGTCGAGTACGATGGCGACAGCTGGTACTTCCTGTTCGAAGACTCCCGCACCTTCCAGGACATCTCGCGCGACCCCAAGGTCGGCATCTCCCTGCAGACCAACAAGGGCCTGCTCGGCAAGCCGCCGACCTTCATCGCCGTCGTGGGCGAGGCCCAGATCTTCCGCGACAAAACCACTTTCGCCGAGCACTGGACCAGGGACATGGACCGCTGGGCGAAGGACGGCATCGACACCCCCGGTCTGGCGATGATCAAGGTCCACGCTGAACGCATCCACTACTGGGATGGCGAAGACGAGGGCGAAATCAGGGTCTGATCCGCAGCCTCAGTTGTTGCAGATGATGCTCGCGCCCTTTTCGGCGCGGGCGCAGTTTGCGGCGTTGGTCGCCTTGTTCTTGTCGATAATGGCCTGGGTGGCGGCCGCCGGATCGTAAGGTGCGCCCGCCACCCCCGGCGCGCCCGGGGGCGGGGCGTTGCCGCGCAGGTTGGCCATGGTCTGGGCCTCGCGTTGCTTGGCGCAGGCATCGGCCACCCCGGCGTTGCACCATCGCTCGAACTGATAGGCCCCGGATCCATCGAGGGTGTATCCGTACCGCGCCCACCAGGCCAGGGCGGCGGGCCCGCCCTGGCGGAGCGCCACGCTGGCC
>JANPKF010000074.1:0-2956 GCA_031425895.1 Caulobacteraceae bacterium
GGCAGGCCTGGGCTCCGCCGGCGGTGCGCACCTGATAGCCGGCCTGCTCCAGCGCCCGCGCATAAAGCTCGCGCAAAGGCGCTTCGTCCTCGACGACAATGAGACGCTGACCCGACATGACGCTCCCCAACTATCGGTCAGGTTGGCCGATGCGCGGGCGGCGCGCAATCCATTGTCGGTCATCAGGAAGGGGGGACAGGTTGAAATCGCGAGCGAATTCAATGTGTCCCCGTCTCATTCGCAGGGGGCGGCAGTCCCGTCCGACAGGTCCAGGCGCAGGCACTGGCGACGGCCGGTCTCGCAGTCGGTGATCATCAGCACCACGTCGCCAGAGGCGTCGAGGGGCGGATGCCAGCGGTCGACGAAGGCGAAGGCGGCGTCCTCGACGGTTTCGGCCCGGACGGTATGGCCGGTGTCGCGGCTGTCGTCGGCGGCGTGGATCCTGAAGGGGCGGGTGTCGGTCATCGGCGGGCTCCTGCCCTCATCAACGCGTGGGCGGCGGTAAGGATTCAGCCGCGGCGGCGGGCATGGCCGCTGGTCATGGGGTCCGGGCGTTTGGGCGGCTTCCAGCCGGCCGGTCGGCGGGGAACCTCGTCGCTTGTCCCCAGGCCCATGGCGCCGGGCTGCTGGGGTCTCAGATAGGAAGCCTGGCCGCTTTCCAGCTCCGCGAGCCGGACACGCAGGGCGTCGGCGCGGGCGCTGTCGCCGGCGGCGAGGGCCCGGGCGAGTTGTTCCTGGAAGGTGGCGATGAGGTCTGGGCGGGCCGACATGGTCGTCTAACGCACAGGGCGCGAGGTCGGTCCGGCCTGCGACAGAACGATATACCGCAAATGGGGATTGGCCCGGCCGATCCGGACAGTAGGCTGCCCACACCACGGCGACGGCGAACCAGCCGCGGCGGGTGTGGCCGCGCATTGCCGCGGCGCCGGGCAATGGAGCGTTCGGGGGAACGATCCACGTCGCCGGCGCGGCCACGCTCCGAGCCGTTGTTTTCAGCATCCATGCCGCTGGGTCACGGTCGACGGGCGGTTCGGCCTGTGCTTACAGCGTCTCCATTGATTTCGGAGACACGCCATGAAACTCGATTCCTCCATCGCCGCCGTGGTCACCGGCGGAGCTTCCGGCCTTGGCGCGGCGACGGCCCGCCGCCTGGCCGCCGATGGCGTGCGTGTGGCGATCTTCGACCTCAACGCCGAGGCCGGCGAGGCGCTGGCGAAGGAGATCGGCGGGACCTTCTGCCAGGTCAACGTCGCCGATGACGCGCAGGTCACCGCCGGCTTCGAAAAGGCCCGCGCCGCCCACGGCCAGGAGCGCATCCTGATCAACTGCGCCGGGGTCGGCGGCGGGGCCAAGACGGTGTCGCGCGATCGCGAAACCCGCGAGATCAAGGAATACCCGCTCGAGAACTTCGAGCGCATTCTGCAGATCAACCTGGTCGCCACCTTCCGCTGCATCACCCGCAGCGCGGCCGGCATGCTGACCCTCGAGCCGCTGGAAGACGGCGACCGGGGCGCCATCGTCAACACCGCGTCCGTCGCGGCCGAGGACGGCCAGATCGGCCAGGTGGCCTACACCGCCTCCAAGGCCGGCATCGTCGGCCTGACCCTCACCGTGGCGCGGGACCTCAGCAGCGAAGGCATCCGCTGCAACACCATCCTGCCGGGGATTTTCGACACCCCGCTGTTGGGCCGCGCGCCGGAGCATGTGAAGGCGGCCCTGTCGGCCTCGGTGCCCTTCCCCAAGCGGCTGGGCCGGCCGGAGGAGTACGCCGACCTGGCGTACGAGATGGTCACCAACAACTACCTGAACGGCGAGGACATTCGCCTGGACGGGGCGATCCGGATGCAGCCGCGGTAGGCACAGGCCGGACAACAAAAAAAGGGCCGGCGAGACGATCGCCGGCCCTTTTGCTTTGTCGGCCCAGGCCGGTCAGTCCTTGGCGCGCTCGTAATAGCTGCCGTCTTCCAGCAGCACGACGACGCGGGTGCCGGCGGCGATGTAGGGCGGGATCATGATGCGCGCGCCGTTGGTCAGGATCGCCGGCTTGTAGGACGAGGAGGCCGTCTGGCCCTTCATCGCCGGCTCGGTTTCGACGATCTCGTAGGTGGCGCGGGCCGGAAGCTCGATGGCCAGGGGGACGTCGTCGTGCAGCGACAGGAAGACAGCCATGCCCTCGACCAGCCAGACGCCCTTGTCGCCGACCGTTTCCGGCGAGACGACGTACTGGTCGAAGGTTTCCGGGTTCATGAAGTGGAAGCCGTCGCCGTCCTGGTAGAGGAAGGTGTGCTCACGCTCGTCGACGAAGGCGCGTTCGACCTGTTCGGTCGTGCGGTAGCGTTCGGAAACCTTCACGCCGTCGGTGATGCGGCGCATGTCCAGCTGTGTGACCGGGGTGCCCTTGCCGGGGTGGATGTTCTCGATGCTGAGAACGACGTAGAGCTTGCCGTCGACATCGACGACCGAACCTTTGCGCAGCGAACTGGCGGCAACCTTGGGCATGCTATCCTCGTGAGCGGGAACGGAGCGCCATCTCAAGGGATGGGGGGCTCGATTCCGTTGAAACCTGCTGGGGGCGCTGTCTATAGGGTCCCAGGCCTTTGCGCCAGTCTTGGGCCGGAGCGACCAATGACCCTCCCCTCCCCCTGGTGGGACAAGGACCGCCATGCGGACCGCCGACCTTTCCTGATCGGCCGCAACCGGATCACCGCCGCCGTGCGCGGATGGTTCGGAGCGCGGGACTTCACCGAGGTCGAAGCAGCGGCGCTGAATGTCTCGCCTGGCAACGAGGCGCACCTGCACGGGTTCGCCACCGAGGCCATCACCACGGGCGGGGAGCGGGCGACGCTGTATCTGCACACCTCGCCGGAGTTCGCGGCCAAGAAGCTGCTGGCGGCTGGGGAGACCAGGATTTTCGACCTGGCCAGGTGTGGCGCAATCGCGAGCGGGGGCCGCTGCA
>JANPKF010000075.1:0-4242 GCA_031425895.1 Caulobacteraceae bacterium
GGTTGGCGATCGACAGGGCCTGGGCGCCGAGCTGTTGCTGGACCTGCAGGGCCTGCAGACGGGCGGATTCCTTGGCCAGGTCCGCGTCGACCAGGTTGCCGATGCCACTGTTGAGCACGTCGGTCAGCTTGGTGATGAAGCTGTTGTGGGCTTCGATCTGCTTGGCCTGGGCGCCGATGTCGCCGAGCGCCTGGTTGACGTTGGCGATGGAGGCGTTGAGCTGGGTAAGGATCCCGGTGGCCAGGGTGGCGGTGGTGATCGAGGCGCCGGACGCCACGGTGAGGATCGAGCCGCCCAGCGACAGGTTCTTCACCGACAGGGTGATGTAGGCGTTGGCGTCGGCGTTGGCGAGGAAGCGGATGTTCGTCGTCAGCGAGCCGTTCAGCAGGTTGGCGCCGTCGAAGCTGGCGTTCGTCAGGGCCTGGGTGATCTGCTTCAGGGTGGCCTTGAAGTCGCCGTCCAGCGCGTTTCGCGAAGCGGTGTCGATGGAGGGGTCCATCGCCGCCACGACCTTTTCCTTCAGGACATTGAGCAGGTCCGAGACGGTTTCGCCTGCGGTCAGCGCCACGTCGGAGACCGAGGTCGCCCGGTCGAGGCTCATCTTGACCGCCGACAGGGCGCCGATGTCGGCGCGCTGGGCCTGGGCGATCCCCCAGACCGAGGCGTTGTCCTTGGCGCCCTGGACCTTCAGGCCGGTGCTGATCCGACCCTGAACGCCATCCATGGCGTCGTTGGTTCTGTTGAGGTTCTGCAGGGCAATCAGAGCCGACTGATTGGTGTGCACGCCGATCGTCATGGACCGTCTCCAGGTGCGCCGTCCGGCGCTGGCGGTCGCCGATTCGGCCGCCTGTTCCCGCTTAGGCTAGCGAGCCAACGGTGAGCGTATGGTTAACGGCGCAGAAACCATGATCGCCGCCGTCGCGGTGCGACGTCGGTGAGAAAGAGCGACCGGCCATCAAGGAGCCGGAAGGGAAGCGGTCAGTCCCGCGTATCGACGATCTGACCCGGGTGGTAGTCCTCGGAGCCCATCGCCTTGAGGACGCTCTCTCGGGGCAGCTGCTGCACCACTTCGCCGGTGAGACGGTCGAGGGTCTTGTAGACAAAGGCGCCGGTGTCGCCGTCTTCCTCGATCACCAGACGGAGGTCGGCGTTCTGACCCTTGGGGGTCGGCGCGGCCGGCTCGGCGACGGGTTGAACCGGCTGGGCGATCATCGCCGCGACAGGTTCTGGAATATTCCGGATATTGGCTATGCTGTTGCTCATGTCTCCCACAGCGCCGGGGCTCATCGCGCCGGCGTCTCCTGCCAAAGCCCTCTCGCCAGGTGGCGAGGGGATACGCCGGTGAAGTGGGGCGGACGCCACCGGCGCCCGCCCCGCTCACTGTGCCGTTAGCGGAACAGACCCAGCAGCGACGAAGTCGAGGAGTTGGCGATCGACAGAGCCTGCACACCGAGCTGTTGCTTGGTTTGCAGCGCTTGCAGTCGGGCGCTTTCCTTGGCCAGGTCGGCGTCGACGAGGTTACCCACGCCGGCGTCCAGGCTGTCCTGCAGCTTACCGATGAAGCCGAGGTGCGTTTCCAGCGACTTCGAACCGGTGCCCAGCTTGGCCAGGGCCGCGCCGGTGTTGGTGATCGAAGCCGTCACCAGAGCCAGAGCCGAGGCGGCCGTGGTCGCGGTGGAGAACGACGTGGTCGCCGTCACCGTGACGTTGGCGCCGCCGAGGGCCAGGGACTGGGCCGCGACGGTCAGCTTGGAGGAGCCGTCCGCGTTGGCGAGCGCGGCGATGGTGGTGCCGCTGGCCTTGATCATGTTGGCGCCGTTGAAGTCGGCGTTCGACACGGCCTTGCCGATCTGGTCACGAAGCGACTTGAAGTCTTCGTTCAGGGCGGTGCGGCTCGCGGTATCCAGCGAGGTATCGGCGGCCGCGAGGGCCTTCTCTTTCATTTGCGACAGCAGGTCGTTGACCGACTCACCGCCCGCGATCGCCACGTCGACGACCGAGATCCCGCGTTGCAGCGAGTCCTTAACGGCGTTCAGGGCATTGGAGTTGGCGCGTTGGCCTTGGGCGATGGCGTAGACCGCGCCGTTGTCCTTGGCCGAGGAGACCTTCTTGCCGGTGTTGATCCGGCTTTGAACCTGGTCGAGCTCACGGTTGGTGGAGTTCAGGTTCTGCAGGGCGACCATAGCGCCCGAGTTCGTGTTCACGCTGTTCAGCGCCATTACGATAGTCCCTATTCAAGGTGTCCGGCGTCATTTTGACTACCGGGAGCATTTTGCTCAGGGACCTTGGCTGCAAATGCCGGGCCAGATGGGCAGATTTGACCACTCCCACCAAGTCATTGAATATATTGCGTTATAGGTCTGTTAGGCATGGTCTGGACCGGCAATATGTGCCGACCAGAAGCCCCGGCGGCAGAAATTGCCGGGCGGCAGGGCAGGCAACCTCTGCCGAGTGGTCGCCTCGGAGTCCCGGCGCAGGCGGAGGGTTATGTCGACGAACGCCCTCCGGGGCAGCCGCTTCTCGGTGAACCGGCCGGCGGCGAGGACGAGCAGGGTGGCGATGGTCCCGATGACGGCCGGAGCAAGGAAGCCGACGCCGAACAGGACGCCCAGCGATGCGGTGATCCAGGGCGTAGCGGCCGCGGTCAGGCCGCGAATGTTGAAGCCTTCCCGGAAGATGACTCCGACCCCGATAAAGCCGATGCCGGTGAGGATGCCGTGAGCCATGCACACCGGGTCGATACGAATGATGTCGATCGGCGTGTCGGTCAGCCAGCGAACCTGGTGAACGGCGGCCAGCATCAGCAGGCACGAGGACAGAGCGACAAGGATGTGGGTGCGAAAGCCGGCGGGGCTGGAGCGGTACTCCCGCTCGATGCCGATGACAGCGCCGGTCAGAATGGCGCCGAAGATGGGAAAAAGGATGTCGCGGTGGAGCCGGTCCATGGACCCGGAACCTCCAGCCAAGGGGCGGTTCCAGCAGCAGCGATGATGGGACGGGGCCTTCTGCCAGGCCCGGGCGGCGCACCGGCGCCGGTGTTGCGAAAAAGGTCTGCCGGACGGCCCCCGGCTTAGAGGGGCCGCCCGGCGTCGCGACTTTAACCGCGGAACAGCGACATGATGGTCTGCGGGGTCTGGTTGGCGATGGAGAGAGCCTGGACCCCCAGCTGCTGCTTCGTCTGCAGAGCCTGGAGCTTGGCGCTTTCCTTGGCCAGATCCGCATCGACCAGGTTGCCAACCCCTGCATCGAGGCTGTCTTGCAGCTTGCCGATGAAGGTGTGGTGCATCTCGTACGCCTTGGACTTGGTGCCCAGGCGCGCGAGCGAGGCGCTGACGTTGGCGATGGAGTTGGTCACCGTGGTGATCATCGCGGCCGCCGTGGTCACCGTACCGATGGTGCCCGTGGCGGCGACAGTGACGACCGATCCGCCGAGCGACATGACTTCTGGGGCCACGGTCAGCTTGGAGGACCCGTCCGAGTTGGCGAGGGCTGCAATTGCGACAGCGCCGGTCTTGATGAGGTTGACCCCATTGAAATCGGCGTTGGTGACGGCCTTGGAGATCTGATCCCGCAGGGCCTTGAAGTCCTCGTTCATCGCGGTACGGCTGGCGGTGTCGAGACTGGTGTCCGACGCCGCGAGGGCTTTCTCCTTCATCTGCAGGAGCAGGTCCGAAACAGACTCGCCGCCGGCGATGGCCACGTCGATCGCGGAGGTGCCGCGATTGAGCGAGTCCTTGACGGCGTTGAGCGCACCGGACGTCGCGCGCTGGCCCTGGGCGATAGCCCAGATGGCGCCGTTGTCCTTGGCGTTCGCAACCTTCTTGCCGGTGTTGATGCGGTTCTGGGTCTGACCGAGCTCCATGTTGGTCGCGTTCAGGTTCTGCAGGGCGACCATGGCGCCCACATTGGTATTGACCGACAAAGCCATCGGTAGTCCTTCCATTCTGGAGGGGTTGCCCAGCGATTTTCGCCGGTGAGCCTTCTGGCCCGCACGTGATCACGCAAGACGCAGGCCAGCGCGGCGGAACGCCGGTCTCTACCGACATGTTGTTTTTATTAAGCAATTTCCCTTGCGCTCAGCCTGGGCAGACGGCCGACAAGGCCCCGTAGGCAGACTCTGCCCGGTAGAATTTTCGGGGTGCATGGTGAAGGCGCCAGTAACCCAACCGCGGGGGCGCGACCAACCACCACACCCTGACAGGGAGGGGTTAAGGGGCGATCAACGCTAACGGACGCCGGCGG
>JANPKF010000076.1:0-2332 GCA_031425895.1 Caulobacteraceae bacterium
TCGCCGTCGCCGCCGTTCAGGGTATCCGCGCCGGCCTCGCCGCGCATGTAGTCACCGCCGCCCAGGCCGTTGATCGTGTCATCGCCCTCCAGGCCCGACATGAAGTTGCTGACGCCGCTACCCGTCAGGGTGTCGGAGAAACTCCCGCCGGTGAGATTCTCGATGTCGTTCAGGGTGTCGACGCCAGCGCCGCCGGTGTCCTGGGCGCCGACCGCTTCAAGCGAGACGGTGAGCGCGCCGGTGGCTTCATAGTAGGCCGCCTCGTCGATACCCGCGCCGCCGTTCATCGTATCATTGCCGGCCGCGCCGTTCAGGCGGTCGTCGCCGTCTTCGCCGTTCAGTGTATCGGCGCCTTCGCCGCCACGCAGGTTGTCACGCGCGCCACCGCCATTGATGACGTCATCACCGCCGTCGCCGTCGATGTAGTTGTCCTGGCCGTCGCCGGTCAGGGTGTCGCCGAAATTGTGCGAGCCGAAGATGTTCTCGACGTTGGTGATGGTGTCATTGCCCTGGCCGGTGTTCTGGGCGCCGCCCTGCAGGGCCAGGTTCACCGTCACGCCGTTCGAGGCGTTGTAGAAGCCGACGCCGTCACCGGTTCCGGCGCCGCCATCCATGGTGTCATCACCGTCGCCGCCCTCGAGGGTGTCGTTGCCGCCGTTGCCGCTCAGGTTGTCGTTGCCACCGCCGCCGCCCAGGTAGTTGTTCTGGCCGTCCCCGATGAGGGTGTCGTTATTGATGCCGCCGTGAACCCCTTCGATGCCGATCAGGGTGTCCATGCCGGCGCCGACAGTGTTCTGGGCCACGCCCTGGATGTTCAGGTCGACCGTCACGCCTGATGTGGAGCCGTAATAGACGGCCTGATCGGTGCCGAATGTGGACTGGCTGCCGCCGTCGAGAGTGTCATCGCCCTCGCCGCCTTCCAGCCGGTCGTCTCCGCCCTCACCGTTCAGCGTGTCCGAACCCTGTGCGCCATTGGCGTAGTCATTGCCGTCGCCGGCGTTGATGACGTCATTGCCTTCCAGGCCCTGGATGTTGTCATCGCCAGCCGTGCCGGGGATGGTGTCGTTGCCGCTGGTGCCGGTGATGTCAGCCATGGTGATGTTTCCCTAGGATCGCTGTTCAGCCGGCGCGCGGCCGGCGACGTATTGTGATGATTGGCGGGAGATGCCCGTCCCTTTGGGCAGCAGGGTTGGCTCAGGCGTGGCGTCAGCGCCATCCCCATTTGCGGTATGTCGAACGCGAGCGCATGGCGCCCACAGCCGATTTATTCCTGGCAAGGTTGGAATGCCCCCAAGCTCGCGCCCCCAAGCGCATCTGTCGACAATCACACACAAGCCGGGGCGATATTCAATACCAGTGTTCCGCGACCGACGCTTCCAGGCCGATTTATTGTCCTTCGCCCGCAAAGTTCAATCTCCGGAGGATCAGAACCGTCCGACGGCTCACGGCTTGCACGGTATGATGAATCCCACGGCCTCCGCGTGACCGGCGTCACGCTCATGCTCGCCGTCTGCAATCCGGCCTCCGAGGCCCCGCCCATTCCGCCACAGGTGGGCTCACCGATCCCCTGACCACCGGCCTGTCGCCAAGGCGCGATTAACCAGGCGACCTATGCCGCCCCGCCGACTGACGACGCCCGCACCCCGGCCTATCGTTGGATGGTCCGCAACGCCGGCCGCTTCGGCTTCGTCAACTACGCCTACGAGCCCTGGCACTGGGAATGGACCGGCGAGCCCGTCGTGCCTCCAACACCCTGAACGAAAGATCCCCCGGCGAGCGGTTCGCCGGGGGATCGATCAGGTCAGTCTGTTGATGTCGATCAGAGCAGGAAGTCGAGGTTGTTGAGGGTCTGGACCCCGGCGATCTGGATCTCGAAGTCGACCGTTCCGTTACCGTCAACATCGCCCTGCACGATGGTGTTTCCACCGTCCAGTATCCAGCGCACCTCGCCCACGCCGCCGGCGCTGAAGGCGTTGTTGCCGAGGTAGAGGAAGGCGTCATCGGCGCCGCCGGCGATCGCGTCGAGCGCCCGCAGGTCGATCACGTCGGGCGCATCCCAATCGATGATCAGGTCGCGATTTCCGGCGCCGACGCCGCTGTCGGCCGCCACCTGCATGACGAAGACATCGCGGCCCGCCCCGCCGGAAAGGGTGTCGACCCCCGCGCCGCCGTAAAGCGTGTCGTTGCCGTCACCGCCGTTGAGGATGTCGTCGCCGTCCTCGCCGTAGAGCTTGTCGTTGTCGAGGCCGCCGATCAGGGTGTCGCCACCCAGGCCGCCGCGCAGGGTGTCGGCCCCGCCCGCGCCGTCGATCGTATCGGCGCTGGTCCCGCC
>JANPKF010000077.1:0-1563 GCA_031425895.1 Caulobacteraceae bacterium
ACGCGGCATGCGCTGGAACACCGACTTCACCGGCTGGGCGCGGATGGCCATGACGCTGTCCTGGATCTCGCGCGTCAGAAGCTCCAGGTCCTCCAGCCCGACCGAGATGCCCGACGACCGCGCCAGGCCGCTCTCGACCACCCGCTGGGCCAGCATGGCCTGCTGGATCACCAGTTCGCCCACCACATTGATCAGCCGGTCGACCCGGTCCAGGTCCACCCGGATGGTCGGGGCCGCGCTGGCCGCCGTCACCGAAGGGCTGGCTGCCGGGGTTGCAGGGGCCGCTCCGGCCGTGGCGGTCTTGCCCGGCGTTCCCGCGGCTGTGCCGGCAGCCGGCACCGGGGCCGTGCCCGGGGCCGCCGGGGCCACCGCCATCGACACGATCGGCTCCAGCGTCATGGGCGCGGCCACCTCGGCCTGGGCCCGCGCCAGCAGGGCCGCGATATCGAACGCCGGGGCCGCCTCGGCCGAGGCCGCCACATCGGCCAGGGCCGTGAAGGTCGTGTCGCAGTCGCTGCCGACGAAGTCGAACACATCGCGCACGTCGCTCTCGGACGCCCCCACGATGTCCACCGTCCAGGCCAGATAGCCCTCCTCGGCCGACATCGCCTCAAGGTCCGGCAGTTCGGACGCATCCAGCGTCACCGTCGCCTGACCCAGCCGGCGCAGCTCGCGCAGCATCAGCCCGGCCTCGTTGGCATGGGCATACATCCGGCCCTTCGGACGGAACACCACCCGCCAGCCACTGGCCACCGCCGGCGGCGGCAGGGTGTCCAGCGCCTTCAGGTCGAAGGCCACGGGCCGGAAGCCGAACTCATCGGCCTCGGGCAGGCCCGGCATCATCGGCACCGGCTCGAACGGAACCTCGGCCGCCTCGGCCTCACCCCCAGCAGGGCTGTCGACCGGCAGCGCCGCCATCACCGGAACATCCATCACCGGCGCATCCATCGCCGGCGGGGCCACATAGACATCGCCGCGCGTCAGCGCCTCCAGCTCGGCCACCAGCCCGGCCGAGCGCGCCTCGTCCACCGGATCGGCCTGGCCGCGCGCCGCCGCAATATGGTCCGACAGCACGTCCGACGCCCGCAGCAGCGTCTTGACCATGGTGTCGTCGCACGCCTTGCGACCCGCCCGGACCTCGTCCAGCAGCGTCTCGAACACATGGGCAAAACGGACCAGGTCCTCCAGCCCGAACGCCCCCGCCCCGCCCTTGACCGAATGCACGGCCCGGAACACGGCATTGACCGTCTCGAGGTCGGTATCACCCCCCTCGATCGCCAGCAGACCCGCCTCGAGGTCACCCAGCAGTTCGTCGCACTCCTGGAAGAAGACGACCTTGATGGCTTCGAACGGATCGACGGCGTCAGTCATGGATCAGGCTGCCACCCGCCGCACGGCCTCGACCAGCTTGACCGGATCGAACGGCTTGACGATCCACCCCGTCGCCCCCGCATCGCGCGCCCGCTGCTTCTTGGCCGCATCGCTCTCGGTGCTCAGCACCAGGACCGGAATCGACCGGTTGGCCGGGTCCGAACGCATCCCCTCGATGAAGCCGAACCCGTC
>JANPKF010000078.1:0-9922 GCA_031425895.1 Caulobacteraceae bacterium
GGGCCGCCGCGTCAAGGGGAGGGGTCCTCTCTGGCGGTCGAGGCGGACCCTTCGCCAGAATTGTAGAAAGCACGGGACATGGAAGTGAAGGTCAAGACGCTGCCGGCTGGACGCCACGACAGTCAGTAGCTGGCGGCTTCCCGCAGGTGGCAGAAGATGTCCGCGTCCGGAGCGAACAGAGGTCCTGGATACTCCTGGGCATGCAGCACCTTCCACGTGCCGAATGCGCCAACGAAGTCGAAGCCGAACTCGCGAACCGTCTCGGGTCCTCCGTCGACACCGGGGATGACGACCCGCCAGACACCGCGGGCGCCGGCGTGATCGGCCCCGACCACCAACTGCTTCCATTCGCCCTTGGCCTCGGCCGGGCCGAGCCGCTCGCGGAAGGCCTCCGGAGTGATTAGTTCTGTGACGTTCGCAATCTTGGCCCCATCGGCGGTGCTGAACAGCTTGGCCAGATCCCTGGAGTTGGTTTGCGGCGCTTGAAGCTTGAGCATCAGGCCGTTGATCTTGTTGATGATGATGTCACGCCGCTGCGGTGCGGGCTGACGGTCGGCTTGACACCTGGCTTCCTCCTGCTCAGCCGCCATTTGGCCGACCATGGTCCCGATCCAGGCCTGCGCCGAAGCCGAAGAGGCCAGCAGCACCAGGCACGCGGCGGCGCCGACACCGGCCATGGCGGAGATTTTCAAGGTAGCCCCTACGGTTGCCCCGAACGAGGTCGAAGTCTCAAAACGGAGTGTACGGTGGCGGACCCCGGCGCCTCAAGCCCCGAGAATCCAGCCTTCCTCAGCCTCGATGATAGCGATCTCGGCCTCATCGACGCTCTTTCCAAGTCCTTGGGGCGGACCGAAGGCCTCGCCCAGTTTGCCGGCCTCGTCGAGGCGCAGGAAGTGTTCGCACAGGGCGCGGACCTGGGCCCGGTCGAGGATTTCACCGGCTTCCGGACGGATATCGCCGAGGGCCGGATAGATTTCGGTGAACAGGACCTCGATGTCGGCGACGTCGGCGTCCTTGAGCGTCTTCCAGCCCGTCTCGAACGGCCAGGCCTTGGCCTTGTCGCCCAATTCAGCCTTGAGCGCCCGCACCGCCGGGATGCCGACGATGGCCTGGCTGCCGACCGTGCCGTTGCCGAAGATCTGCCAGACGCTCTTGGCGCCGGCCTTGCCCTTGCCCTGGGTGGCCAGTTCCGCGGCGCGCAGGACGGGCGGCAGGTCGGCCGTATGCTCGGGCTTGGTCGATTGCAGCCAGGTCTGGGCGTCCTTCGCCGGGCAGCCCCAGAAGGGCTTGGCGGAGTCGGTCATCAGCCGGTTGGCCTTGTTGGCGACGGCGAAGCGGTTGTTCACGTTGGTAGGCTTGTCGACGACGTTGTCGGCCAGGAACTTCCACATCCCCGACCAGTCCGGGTCCTTGAGACCGAGCCTGGCCGCCGTCCCGCGCGGGTAGCCGAGCGGGAAGTCGAAGCCGACCAGCACCCGCTCGCCGCGCCGGCGCAGATCGCCGATCATCTCGCGCAGGGTCGCCATGGCGGCGGCCCGGGTGGCGGGGTTGTGGGCTTCGAAGGTGGGGCGGAAGCGGGCGTCACGCTTGTTGACCCCGATCCAGATGGAATCGCGGCCCGTCTTCGGCGTGGAAGACGCGCTCCAGTCGACCATTACAAAGGCGTCGAACAGTCGCGCCACGATCACTCTCCAACGTGAAAAAACTCAATTCAGCCGCGGCTTGTAGGCCATGGCGCGCCCGGCGGGAAGGCAATTGGTTGAACTGTCATACGGTCGTGCTACGGCCCGCTCCGTACAAGGAAGGAACGCCGATGAGGCTCGCCGCTGTTGTTGCTCTTTGCCTGCTGGCCGCTGCCTGTGGGCCGGGGCCGGACAAGATCAACAAGGTCGAGACCCTGCCGCCGCTGAGCGGGCCGGTGTTCGCCACCACGGGGTCGATCTCTTCGGTCACCCTGGAAAGCGCCATCATCGACCATCAGGCCGTTCCCGAGGCGGGCCTGGCGGCCGGCCGCACGACGTTCCGCAGCTACGCCGATGTCATGGCCGGCGCCCCGGAAGCGCCGGGCGCGCGGGTGGCGTTGAGTTTTCAGAAGCAGGGCGACAAATGGGCGCTGACCGAGCTGAAGGCAGCCAACTGAAGTCCCCCCTTTTTTGATGATATGGGGCCGCCGCCACTCCACCTTTTTTGAGGGCGTAAACGGCTATGCCGGCGCCTACCGATGTTCCCACCACAATCGGGAATATCGTGATGTCCAGCACTCTGATCCGTCTTGCCATCGGCGCCACGCTTGCGTTCGCCCTGACCGGGGCCGCGTCCGCCGCCGAAACTACCTTGAAGGTCAAGGCGAGCACCTCGGCCGCCATGGCTGGAAAGTGCGCTGCCGCGACCACCCTGTTCGCCCAGCTGTCGGAGGGTGACGCCAAGCCAGGCGACGATCAGTCGATGTCCGAGCTGGCCGTGATCTGGCTGACCTTCCTGAAGGATGCTCCGGAAGCCTTCCAGGAGAGCGCCCTGACCAGCATGAGCACGACCGCCGATGGCTACAGCAAGGCCGTGGACAAGAGCGCGAACGAGGCGCTTGCCGCCATCGCCGGCGACGTGGCCACCTGTATCCTTGAGATGGAATAGGGCGCCGGCCCAGGCGCGAGGCCCGGGCCGGCTGCCGGTCAGACGAGCTTGACCAGCATCTTGCCCATGTTCTCGCCCTTGAAGAGCTTGATGAAGGCGCCGGCGGAGTTGTCGATGCCCTCGTCGACGGTGTCCTTCCACTGCAGCTGGCCCGAACCGATCCAGGCCGACATGTCGCGCAGGAAGTCGGGCAGCATGTCGTAGTGGTTGGAGACGATGAAGCCTTCCAGCCTCAGGCTCTTGCCGACCGCCTGGATGATGTTGGACGGGCCCTTGGGCTCGCCGGTCTCGTTGTACTGGCTGATCATGCCGCAGAGGGCGAAGCGGGCGAAGGGGCGGGCCGAGTCGATGGCCGCCTCAAGGTGCTCGCCGCCGACATTCTCGAAATAGACGTCGATGCCCTTGGGGGCCGCCTCGCGAAGGGCGGCCTTGAGGTCCGGCACGGCCTTGTAGTCGATGACGTGATCGACGCCGATCGACTTGAGGAAGGCGGCCTTTTCCGGTCCGCCGGCCGAGCCGATGACGGTGTGACCCTTGATCTTGGCGATCTGGCAGACGACCGAACCCACGGCGCCCGCGGCGGCCGACACGAAGACAACGTCGCCGTCCTTGAGGCCGCCCACGCGAAGCAGGCCGGCGTAAGCGGTCATGCCGGGCATGCCGGCGACACCCAGGAAGGCCTGCAGCGGCAGGCCGCTGGAGGTGTCGAGCTTTTGCAGGGTGTTGGCCGGAGCGTTGAAGGCCTCGCGCCAGCCCCACATCGACTGCACCGCATCACCGACCGCAAAGGCCGGGTCGTTGCTGGCGACCACCTCGCCGACGGCGCCGCCCTGCAGGGCCTCGCCGATCTGGAAGGGGGGCACGTAGCTGGGCCGGTCGTACATGCGACCGCGCATGTAGGGATCGACCGACATGAAGTGATTGCGCACCTGCACTTCGCCGGGGCCGGGCGCGGGCAGATCGACCGCGGCGACCTCGAAGTTGGCGGCGGTGGGCAGGCCTTCGGGGCGGCTCTTGAGGCGGACTTCGCGGGACGTGGTCATGGTGTTTCCTGACTCTCTCTTGGGATCGCTACGGGATTGTTTTCAAACAGACGTTTAGGCGCTTCAGGGCGTTCGCGAAACCTGCGAACTGCGCTAAACCCCGGCTCATGACGAAACTTCTCAAAGCCGGTGTGGTCGGTTCGGGCGTGTTTGGCGGCTATCACGCGCGCAAATACGCCGAGATGGACGGGATCGAGCTGGTCGGCATCTACGACCTGCATCCCGAACGCTGCTTCGACATGGCGAACCAGTATGGGGCCGAGGCCTATGGCGACCTGGGCGACATGCTGAAGATGGTCGACATCGTCACGGTCGCGACCCCCGCCACAACCCACGCCAGACTGGCGCTGGAGTGTCTTGCGGCCGGCAAGTCGGTCTATGTCGAAAAGCCCCTGGCCACGACCCTGGAGGACGCCGACCGGCTGATCCAGGCGGCGGCCAAGGCTGGGCTCGTGCTCGCCTGTGGGCATCAGGAGCGGGTGGTCAGTCAGGCCATGGGCCTGTTCGACATTCCGGAAAAGCCGCTGCGGCTGGAGGCGGTGCGCAAGGGCACGCCGTCGATCCGCAGCAAGGACGTGTCGGTGGTGCTGGACCTGATGATCCACGACATCGACCTCGCCCTGGCGCTGACCAACGCCGAGCCTTTTACCGTCGAGGCGGAGGGCGACGCCGACGAGATCACCGGCGAGGCCAGTTTCGAGGACGGCTTCACCGCCGTGTTCACGGCGTCCCGGATCGCCGAGGCGCGGGAGCGGACCATGCGGATCGTCTATCCCTCGGGCGTGCTGGAGATCGACTTCGTCACCCGCGCGTTCAAGAACAGCACGCCGTTCGCGTTGAACCAGGACTTCACCGAAACCCCGGCCGGCCGGGACCCGCTGGGGACCAGCGTGCAGGGCTTCGTCAACGCCGTCCTGGGCAGGTCGCCCCGCCCGGTGGTGACGGGAGGGGAGGCGGCGCGCGCGCTGGACCTGGCGCTGGCGGTTGAACAGGCGGCCGGGTTCTGACGCCACGTCATAGTTGAGCCGGCCGGCGAAAGCTGGCCATGCTCGTTCAAATCGCAGCCGGAGACGCCGCCATGACCAATGCCTGGGACTTCGAGTTCACCGCCATCGACGGCCAGCCGCTGCCGATGACGACCTTCAGGGATCACCCGGTGCTGGTGGTGAATGTCGCCAGCAAGTGCGGGCTGACGCCGCAGTACGACGGGCTGGAGAAGCTGTACGCCGAGTACCGCGACAAGGGCTTCGTGGTGCTGGGCGTGCCCTGCAACCAGTTCATGGGCCAGGAGCCGGGCACCGAAGTCGAGATCAGCGAATTCTGCCGCACCAACTTCGGGGTCGATTTCCCGATGACCGGCAAGGTCGATGTGAAGGGTGACGAGGCCCACCCTTTCTACAAGTGGGCGGTCGAGCAGGTCGGCGAGCCGGCCGAGCCGGTGTGGAACTTCCACAAGCTGCTGGTCGGCAAGGACGGCAAGCTGGTCAACGTCTTCGGGCCCCGCACCGACCCGCTCGATCCGGAGATCAAGGCCGCCGTCGAAGAGGCGCTCTAGGCCCGTGACCTGGCCGCTGGACCCGGCGGTCGTCCCGGCCTTCTTGGCCGCCATGGTGCTGGTCGAACTGACGCCGGGGCCGAACATGGCCTATCTGGCGGCGCTGTCGGCGGAGCGGGGGCGGCTGGCCGGATGGGCCGCCGTTCTGGGCATCCAGCTGGGGCTGGCGACCTATCTGGTGGCATCCGTGCTGGGGCTGTCGGAGCTGATCCTGGCCTGGCCGCCGGCCTGGGAAATCCTGCGCTGGGCCGGGGTCGGCTTCCTGCTGTGGCTGGCCTGGGATAGCTGGCGCGGGGAAGACGCGGGACCGGAGGCGGCGGTGACGGAGCCTGCTCGCTGGCCGCGGCTGGTCTGGCGCGGCTATCTGGCCAACATCCTCAATCCCAAGGCGGCGCTGTTCTACGTCACCCTGCTGCCGGGGTTCCTGCGCGAGGGCTATGCCCCGCCCGCCGTCCAGGCCGGCCTGTTCGGGCTCGGGCATCTGATCATCAGCGGCCTGGTGCACGGCGGCATCGTGCTGGGCGCGGCGAGCGCCGGGGCGGTGCTGGCGCGCACGACGGGTATGGCGAAGGTGCGCAAGGCGATGGCCATCGGCATCGCCCTGGTCGCCGTATGGCTGGCCTGGCAGACCCGCCGCTAGTTGTCTTTCTTCCTGGCCCCGGCCCCGATCAAGGCAGGGCGCTGACCCCGAAGATCATGCCGTGTCCCCCCAGCTGGACGGCCCAGATGACCACCGCCAGGAGCAGTCGCCACCAGCCGATCTCGAGGACCTTCAGGGGCTGGCGACGCTCGACGATGGCGGCGAAGGGGATGTTGGCCGTTTTGGCCATGAAGGCCTCGTAGGGGGCGCCCATAGCGGCCAGGCGCTTGGCGTCGATGCTGTAGGTCCCGAACACGCCGAGCAGGGCCATCGAACCGAACAGGATCAGGCCAGGGCCGTCGCCGTTCATCATCAAGTGGCCGAGCGCCCAGATGACCACGCCCCACAGGAAGGGGTGACGGGTGATGCGAAGCATGCCGGTCACGGGCCTGTCGATCGCGCCCTCCTGCTTGACGCTGGTCGGGTTGGGGGTCAGCAGGCCGGGGACCACGAACAGCAGGGCCAGAAGCTGGATGCCAGCCTGGATCCAGCGACCGCCGGGCGGCGCATCCCACAGGAAAGGGCCGGTGCCGCTGGCGGCGCCGTAGGCCATGGCGAGCCAGACGATGACCGCCAGGGAGGCGACCGAGAACAGGCCCATGTAGGCCGGCTCCCCGACCACCCCGACCAGAACTCCGCGCAGGCGGGTGCCGGAGATCAGGAGGTGGATCAGGACGAAGACGGCGGCGGCGGCGATCAGCATGGACATGGTTCAGCTCTCCCGTGAGCGAGGGCAGGGTGCGCGCTGTTATTTACGCTGTCAATTATGTCTTTTTTCGTCGGGGTCTTCGTCCGGGTAGTCGGCGTCGAAGAGGTCGGGAACGTCGTCAGGATCATCGACATCATCGTCTTCGTCCCAGGGCGGCGCCTCGTCATCAGCAGGCGGCGGAGGGGGCGGCGCCCGCTTGGCGACCTTGGGCGCGGGCGGCGGCGGCGAGGCGGAGACGACCGGGGCGGCGCGCGGGCGGCGGACGATGGCCTCGACGCGGGCCAGCCACTGGTTGGCGGCCTGGGCGCAGGAGGCGGCGGTCGGGGCGTCGCGGCGGGTCTCGTCGCCGGCCGCCCAGAGCTGCAGGTCGAAGTCGGCGTTGACCGGATCGTCGAAGACCAGTCGCAGGGTGACCTCGCGGGCGGTGGCGGGGACCCGGTCCAGGGCCTTTCGGTTCTCGCCGCGGAAGACGCGGGCGGCGACCTCGCCGTCGATCAGCAGTTCGGCCCCGGTGACCTCTTCCAGGCGGTAGACCATGCACCAGTCGCCCTTGTCCCAGGCGGTGGCGAACAGGCCCGTGGTCACCGACAGCCCGGCCCCGCGGGCCCGTCCCCTGGCGATGATGGTCGCCTCGGAGGGGCCGCCCAGCACGCGCTTGAGGGCGGCGCCGATCCGGCGCTCCTCATTGGTCGCCCACAGGATCAGGCTGCCCAGAAAGGTCACGACCGTACCGGCCAGGGCCAGGGTCAGAAGCAGGCGGGCGAGATCGTGCATGGGGTGAGGCTAACGGGATTCCTGCGGGGCGGACACGGGGCGGCGGTTGGCGTCCAGTTGGACGACAAGGCCGGGCAAGACGCCGCCGGCCAGCATGTGGCGGGTCAGGCGTTCGTAGTGCTGGATGAAGCGGGACAGCGCCACCTTCTCCTCCGAAGACAGTGCGCGCCCAAGAAGTCCCGCCTGTTGTTCCTCGCGCCAGCCCTGGACGACGTCGAAACCGGGGGCGCGCAGGTGCAGGAGGTTATCGAAGCGGCTGAACATTGTAGCATATGGGCCGGCAAGGAAGCGGTTTATTGCCTGCCGCCAGCGGCCGTCCGGGTCTTCGTTCTGCTCGAGCAGATTGACGGGAATCGTAAGAGTTTCAGGGTCTTGCGGTGTCGCGCCGAGGCACCAACCCTCGACAAGGATGGCGGTAGGGCGACCTTCGAAGACGGGCCAGGCCTCCGGCGGGAGGCGGTCGTCGGCCAGTTTGTCGAAGGCGGGAAGCGGGGTGCGGCTGCCCGGGCGGGCGGAGAACAGGGCGTCAATGACCGACAAAAGTAGGCCCATGTCATGGGTCCCCGGCACACCACGAACAGACAAAAGGCGGTGGTGAGACAGGCCCAGAAGCCGCCGTTCATGCTGCGTCAGATAGACATCGTCCAGCGACAGGTGCGCGGCCCCGATGGTCGCCGCGACGGCCTTCACCAGGGTGGTCTTGCCCGACCCCTGGCAGCCTGACACCCCAATCAGCGGCGGACCGCCCTTTCCCGGCCCTGACGCGAGGCCCGTGAGGATTCTTTCCAATTCCGGGTATGGCCGGATCATTCGGCCTTCGGCTTGGCCCTGGGCGGCAGCTTCTTGAACAGCAGCTTGTCGATGCGGCGCTCGTCCATGTCGACGATCTCGATCTTGTAGCCGCCGTAGGAGAGGGTCTCTCCCTCCTTGGGCAGGTGACCCAGCCGCTGCAGCACCAGGCCGGCGGCGGTGTGGAAGCCGCCGTCGTCGTCGATGTTGAGGCCGAGGTCCTTGTTGAGGTCGTCGAGGTCGGCGCGGCCGTCGACCAGCCAGCTGCCGTCCTCCCGCTGGAGGATGGATTTTGACGCGTCCTCGTCATGGCTCTCGGGGAAGTCGCCGGCGATCATCTCGAGGATGTCGATGGCGGTGACCACGCCCTCGAGGGCGCCGAATTCGTTGACCACCAGGGCCATGTGGTGCGGCGTCTGCTTGAGCAGCTCCAGGGCCTTCAACACACTGGTGGTCTCGGGGATGTAGAGGGGGGTGACTACCAGGCTGGCCAGGTCCAGCGGGCCGCCGTCGAGGACGCGGTCGAGCAGGGCCTTCTTGTGAACGACGCCGGCCGGCTCGTCGATGTCCATGCCCTCGGCGACCACGATGCGGCTGTAGGGACAGGAGCGGATCTCGGTCTTCAGGGTCGCCTCGCTGTCGGCCAGGCTGATCCAGTAGACATCCTTGCGCGGGGTCATGGCGACACGGATCGGGCGGTCGCCCAGCCGCATGACCTCGGCGATGATCGACTGTTCCTCGGGCTCGATCAGGCCGGCGTTGGCGCCCTCGGCGAGGACGGTCTCGACCTCTTCCTGGGTGATGGCCTCGCCACTGTCGTCCTTGACGCCGATGATCCGCAGGAGGCCGGCGGTGGAGAAGGTCAGCAGGCTGACGAAGGGGTGCATCGCCCTGGCCATCAGCGACAGCGGCCGGGCGACGATGCCGGCGATGGTTTCCGGGTAGATCATGGCGAAGCGCTTGGGCGCCAGTTCGCCGAGCACCAGCGAGAAGTAGGTCAGCACCACAACGACGATGCCGGTGGCGATGACGTGGCTGTATTCGGCGATGACCGGGTATTTGGCGAAGGTCTTGGCCAGCTCGCCGGCGATGGTCGCCTGGCCGTAGGCGCCGGCCAGGATGCCGATCAGGGTGATGCCGACCTGCACGGCCGACAGGAAGCGGGTCGGATCCTCGGCCAGCCGCAGCGCCTCGGCGGCGCCCTCGTCGCCCTTTTCGGCGCGGGACTGGAGCTTGGCTTTTCGGGAGGAGACGACCGCCAGTTCGGACATGGCGAAGACGCCGTTGAGCACCACGAGGAGCAGAACCACGGCGCAGGCGATGAGGAGCATTGTCTCTGGTCAGGCGACGGGGCGCAGCATGCCCCACGCCGGCGAGCATAAGGGGTGATCGCTCGCAACGCGAGGACGCGTCGTGATGCATCTCGGCCTCTACCTTGTATCCGAACAAGTCGGGGCCGGCCGCGACGGCGGCGGCGTCCTGCGCGAGGAGGAACGGGTCATCCGGACGCTTCTTCAATTGCTGAGCGATCGGGGACGGGTCGGTGTCGAACCCCACGATGTCGCCCCAGCCGCTATCCTTCGCGAGTCGCCTGGCGACCAGCGACGCGGTCGCGGTCAGGTCGCCGAACTTGCTGGAGAGATTCCTCGCCTCGTCCTCGATGGTCTTCTGCCTGGCCTGCTGATCGTCTCGTCGGGATGGTAGCTGCGGTAGACATCCATGGCGATGCTGCCACCGAACCCGGCGACCCCCCCAACGATCGCGCCCGGGATGCCGAGCGC
>JANPKF010000079.1:0-5445 GCA_031425895.1 Caulobacteraceae bacterium
TCCCCGTGCTGGCCGCCGCCGCCATTGTCTCGACCTTCGCCTGGCGTCGCACCGGCAGCGCCCTGCCGGGGGCCCTGATCTGCGGCCTGGTGGTGACCTGGTACATGGTGGCCGGCACGGCGACGCAGTTCGTCTGAGCCCTTGCCGTGGGGTCACGGTTGCCCTTGCCGCCCCCGGCTGAGAGGGTGGCCCCGCCAAACTCCGGAGCCTGACGATGGATCTGAACCTGAGCCCCCGCGACCTCGCCTTTCGCGACGAGGTCAGGGCCTTCCTCGACGAAAACCTCTCGCCTCTGCTGCGGAAGGCGGGCTCCCTGACCACCAGCGTCTTCACTGACAAGGAATGGTCCGTCGCCTGGCAGCGCATCCTCCACGCCAAGGGCTGGGTCGCGCCCGCCTGGCCGGCCGAATACGGCGGGGCCGGCTGGGACGACATGCAGCGCTACATCTTCTCGGCCGAATGCGCCCGCGCCGGCGCGCCGGGCCTCTCGCCCATGGGGCTGAAGATGGTCGGCCCCTGTATCATGCGGTACGGCACGCCGGAGCAGAAAGCCTTCTACCTGCCCCGCATCCTGGCCGGCGAAGACTACTGGTGCCAGGGCTACAGCGAGCCGGGCGCCGGCTCGGACCTCGCCTCCCTGCAGATGCGGGCCGACAGCGATGGGGAGGACTACGTCCTCAACGGCTCGAAGATCTGGACCACCCACGCCCACTTCGCCAACCGCATGTTCTGCCTGGTGCGGACGAAGTTCGACGGCAAGCCGCAAGCCGGCATCACCTTCCTGCTGCTGGAGATGGACACGCCGGGGATCACCGTCGCGCCGATCATCACCCTGGCCGGCGAGCATGAGGTCAACCAGGTCTTCTTCGACAATGTCCGCGTCCCCAAGTCCGGGAGCCTTGGCGAAGAGAACGAGGGCTGGACGGTCGCCAAGTACCTGCTGGAGTTCGAGCGCGGCGGCAGCTCGGCGCCCGGCCTCAAGGTCTCACTCGGTCGCCTGCGGGCCATGGCCGCGGCCGAGGCCGGCGACGACGGCGAACCCCTGCTCAGCGATCCCCACTTCCGCGCCCGCCTGGCCGCCACCGAGATCGCCGTCGAGGCTGTGGAGATGACCGAGCACCGGGTGATGACCGCCCTGTCTGCGGGAGAGAACCCCGGCCCCGCCTCCTCCATGCTCAAGGTGCAGAGCACCGAGACCATGCAGCATATCGACGAACTGGCCATCGACATCGCCAACCACTACGCGGCCGTCTACCAGCCGGAGTCGCGGGTCCCGGGCGCCAACATCGATCCGGTCGGCCCGGCCCACAGCCTGGTCGCCATGCCGCGCTACCTCAACAACCGCGCCGCCTCGATCTACGGCGGCTCCAACCAGATCCAGCGCGACCTGATGGCGCGCCTGGTGCTGGGACTTTAGTTTTCCCTTCTCCCGCTTGCCGGGAGAAGGTGGCGGCGAAGCCGACGGATGAGGGCAGCACCGGCCCCAAAAAGCCTACCCAGGGAACAGTCACCATGACCGCCGTAGACTTCGACCAGATGCCGACCCTGGGCGATATCGCCCGCTATCAGGCCCGCGTCCGCGGCGCCGAAACGGCCCTGACCTTCGAAGGCCGCACCACGACCTTCGCCCAGTTCGATGCCCTCACCAACCGGGTCGCCAATGCCCTGATTGCCGAGGGCGTGACCCGGGGCCAGCGCATCGCCTACGTCGGCAAGAACAGCGACGCCTACTTCGAGCTGCTGTTCGGCGCCGCCAAGATGGGCGCCGTCATGACCCCGATCGGCTGGCGCCTCGCGCCGCCGGAGGTCGCCTACATCATCGAGGATAGCGAAGCCCCGCTGGTCTTCGTCGGCCCGGAAGTCATCGGCCAGAGCGACACCGTTGCCAGCCACCTCACCTTCCGGCCCACGATCATCGCCATGGAAGCGGACGGCGCCGACGGCCGCCCCCACTACGAGGCCTGGCGCGACGCCGCCTCCGCAGCCGACCCGGCTGTCGCCATCGACCCGGCTGCCGACGTCGCCGTCCAGCTCTACACCAGCGGCACCACCGGCAAGCCCAAGGGCGCCATGCTGACCCATTCGAACCTGCTCAGCGGCCGCCGCGCCGCCGCCGAGGCGAAGATGCCCTGGAACGAGTGGGGCCCTGACGACGTCAGCCTGGTGGCCATGCCGGTCGCCCACATCGGCGGCACCGGCTGGGGCATCGTCGGCCTCTACAACGGCGCCAAGGGCGTCGTGGCCCGCGAGTTTGACCCCTTCAAGGTGCTGGACTTCATCGAGGGCGACGGCATCTCCAAGATGTTCATGGTCCCGGCCGCCCTGCAGATCGTCGTGCGCCAGCCGCGCGCCCGCGAGGTCGACTACAGCCGGATGAAGTACATCCTCTATGGGGCCAGCCCGATCCCGCTGGACCTGTTGCGCGAGTGCATGGAGGTGTTCGGCTGCGGCTTCTGCCAGCAGTACGGCATGACCGAAACCTGCGGCACCATCGTCTACCTGCCGCCCGAGGATCACACGCCCGAAGGCAGCCCGCGCATGCGGGCCGCCGGCCTGCCGATGCCGGGCGTGAAGCTCAAGGTCATCGACGAGGCGGGCAATACCGTCCCCACCGGCACGGTCGGCGAAGTCGCCATCCATTCGGTGGCCAACATGCCCGGCTACTGGAAGCTGCCGGAAGCCACCGCCTCGACGATCGACGCCGACGGCTGGCTGCGCACCGGCGACGCCGGCTACCTGGACGAGGACGGCTATCTCTTCATCCACGACCGGGTGAAGGACATGATCATCTCCGGGGCCGAGAACATCTATCCGGCCGAGGTCGAGAGCGCCGTCTACGGCCACCCGGCCGTCGCCGAAGTCGCCGTCATCGGCATCCCCGACGACAAATGGGGCGAGGCGGTGAAGGCCGTCGTCGCGCTGAAGCCCGGCATGACCGCGACGCCGGACGAGATCATCGCCTTTGCCCGCGGCCGCATCGCCGCCTTCAAAGCCCCCAAGAGCATCGACTTCATCGACGCCCTCCCTCGCAACGCGTCCGGCAAGATCCTGCGCAAGGATTTGCGCGAACCCTACTGGGCCGGGCGCGCGCGACGGGTGAACTAGAACCCGAGAAGGTGGGTGGCTTCGGCGACGAGGCCGCTCCATGGCCGTGGCGTGCCAGGGAACCAGACAGGCCAGAGATTGTGGATGGCCAGTGCGATGACGGCGACGATCGCCAAGTTGCGCAACAGGCCCCAGAAAGCGCTTCGGTCAGACATCGGGATACCCCCTGAACCCGAAGTCTGCGCGTCTCTGGTTACCCGTCCGTCGAGAGGCGGGGTTAACGGCTGGCATTGCCGCCTGGTCAGGCCTATTTCTGGGACATGACCGACGAGCCGCCTATCCCCCCGGACGAGACGCCCATCCAGAAGGCCATGCGCCTGAAGAAGGCCGCCATCGACGCCAAGCCGAAACCGCCGCGCGGCGGCAAGTTCCAGCGCGAGCAGGCGGCCGCGGCGCACAGTAGCTCGAAGTCCAAGCCCTGGATGAGCCGCTAGTGCGCTGAGTTACTGAGACACTATACCTAACTCGGGCTCCGATCGCGCCGCTGCGCCCAGCGGTGGCGAGTTAGGTATAGTGTCCCCGTAACTCTCCCCCGGCTTCAGACCGTCACGTCGATCCGCTCCAGCCCCCGGAAGAACGGCAACGTCCGCCATTCCGGCTCGCCCTCGACCAGCTTCAGGTCCGGGAATCGTTCGAACAGCCGCACCAGCGCCACCTGCGCCTCCAGCCTGGCCAACGGCGCGCCGATACAGATGTGCGACCCGCCGCCGAAGGCCACGTGCGGCTTGTGCTTGCGGCTGACGTTGAAGGCGTGGGGGTCGTCATAGGCCTCGGGATCGCGGTTGGCGCCGCGCAGGGACATGGTCAGCGCCTGGCGGGATTTCACCGGACAGCCGGCGATCTCCATGTCCTGGTGGGCGATGCGGCCGGTGATATCGACCGGCGGCTCGTAGCGCAGCACCTCCTCGACCACCGCATTGATGATCTTCGGATCGGCCTTCAGCTTGGCCAGCTCGGCCGGATTGAGCAGCAGCAGCCGCACGGCGTTGCCGATCAGGTCGGTGGTCGTCAGGTTGCCGCCGACCATCAGGGCGGTGAGGTTGATGCGTAGCTCGGTGTCGGCCAGGTTCGCCTCCGCCTGAAGCTGCACCATGTCGCTGATCAGGTCGTCGCGCGGCGCGGCCCGCCGGTCCGCCATGGCCTCCAGGAAATAGGCGTTCAGGTTCTCCGACGCGCTTTCCATCGCCGCCGTCTGGGCGGCGTTGCGGAACGGATTGAGGCCCTGGATCAGGCCCTCCGACCAGTCGCGGAACTCGACCAGCCGCTCACGGTCGACCCCAAGGATGGAGGCGATCACGTCGATCGGGATCGGCACGCAGAACCGGTCCATCAGGTCGAAGGTGGTTTCGCCCTCCAGGGCGTCGAGCGTCTCGCTGATGATCCGCTCGACCTCCGGCTTGAACCTGGCGACCCGGGCGTAGAGGGCCTGGGCCAGCGGCCGGCGGATGCGGGCGTGGTCGGGATCGTCGAGGGTCAGGATGCTGGAGACATGGCTGCGCGGCAGGCTCGGATCGACCTGGTCCAGGGACCGCCGCTGCAGAATGGCGCCCTCCTCGGCGTTGATCGGGTCGCGCAGCATGTCGAGATCCGAGACCACCGCCCGCACGTCGGCGTAGCGGCTGAGGATGAAGTTGCCCGACATCTCGTCCCGGTGCACCGGACAGCGGGCCCGCAGGTCGTCGAGCACCACATGCGGATCGGCCCGGTAGGTCGGGTCCATCGGCGTCAGTTGCAGCAGGTTGGGCAGGGGCGCGTCATCGGCCATCGGTCTGATCTCTCCCGCCGGCCTCTTCGGAGGGCCGGTCTTGCACCTACTGTGCGCCAGCCTCGCCTCGCGGCCAAGAGTGACGCTGCCGTCAACTTTCGAAAGTTACCCCGGGGCCTCGACAGCCGTACGATATATTGGCATCATTCATGCCAATACAAGGCGGGGAACATCCATGCTCCAGTTCAGGCGGGCGGCGAAAGCGGTCCTGGCGCTCCTCGGCCTGGCGACCCTGCTCGCCTTCGGCCCCAGCACCGCCGCCCCGTCCGGGCCGCCCGTGGCCGGGAAGCCGCCCAACATCGTCCTCATCCTGATCGATGACGCCGGCTACACCGATCTAGGGTCCTACGGCTCGGAGATCGCCACCCCGACCATCGACGCCCTGGCCGCCTCGGGCGCCCGGTTCGCCAACTTCCACGCCTCGCCGATGTGCGCCCCCTCGCGGGCCATGCTCCTGACCGGCGTCGACAGCCACACCGCCGGCGTCGCCAACCTGCCCGAGAGCACGCCGCCGGAACACCGGGGAAATCCCGCCTATCAGGGCAAGCTGGACAAGAAGGTCGTCACTGTCGCCA
>JANPKF010000080.1:0-3409 GCA_031425895.1 Caulobacteraceae bacterium
AGAACTTCCGCGACCGCGACAGCCACTTCATCTTCGGCGACGTGTCGACCGCCGTGATCGTCGAAGGCGCCGACACCGCAACGGGCGGCTGGGACATCCTGGGCACGCGCCTGAAGACCCAGTTTTCCAACAACATCCGCAACAATTTCGGCTTCCTGAACCGCGCCGCGCCGGACGGGATCGGGGCGACCGACAAGCTGTTCGTCCAGGAGGGCCGCAAGGTGTTCCGCGAGGTGGTGCCGATGGTCGCCGACATGATCATCGAACACGCCCAGGACCTGGGGATCGACCCCCACGCGCTCAAGCGGATGTGGCTGCACCAGGCCAACATCAACATGAACGAGATGATCGGCAAACGCGTCCTGGGCCGCGATCCGCAGCCAAGCGAGAACGTCATCATCCTCGACGACTATGCCAACACCAGCTCGGCCGGTTCGATCATCGCCTTCCACCTGCACCATGACGGTTTCGACGCGGGGGATACGGGCCTGATCTGCAGCTTCGGGGCGGGGTACTCGGCCGGCACGGTGTTCGTCCGCAAACGGTAGACATAACTGTCACGACTCGGGCGTAACGGCAGGGTTCAAGCCGGGAGCCCGAACATGACCGACCTGCATCGCTTCGCAATGTCTCGCCGTCGCCTGGTGCAGTTCGGCGGCGGGGCCGCCGCCGCGGCCGGCTTTGCCCTGGTGCTCGACGAGCGCCCGGCGCTGGCCCAGCCGGTGTTCGCCGACTACCCCTTCCAGCTGGGCGTAGCGGCCGGTGATCCGGCCGCCGACGGCTTCGTGATCTGGACCCGGCTGGCGACCGATCCGCTGGCCTTCGGCTATGGGATGCCCCGCCAGGCCATCGAGGTCGCCTGGGAGGTGGCCAGCGACGGCGGTTTCAAGAGCGTCGTGAAATCGGGCACGGCGCTGGCGCGACCGGAGCTGGGTCACTCGGTGCATGTCGAGGTGGCGGGACTGGAGCCTGCCCGACCCTATTTTTACCGCTTCGTGGCGGGCAAGGAGCGTAGCGGCGTCGGGCGGGCCAAGACCCTGCCGGCGGCGGGCGCCAGCGTGGCCAGCGCCCGATTTGCCCTGGCCGGCTGCCAGAACTACGAGAACGGCTACTTCACCGCCTATCGCAAGCTGGCCGGCGAGGATCTGGATTTCGTCTACCACTACGGGGACTACATCTATGAGGGCCGGGGCATGCGCATGCGCAACACCCCCGACGGCCCGGTGCTCAACCCACGCCAGCACGTCGGCGAGGAAGTCTATAGCCTCGACGACTACCGCCGCCGCTATTCCCAATATCGGATGGACCCGGACCTGCAGGCGGCGCACGCGGCCACCGCCTGGTTCTGCACCTGGGACGACCACGAGACCGACAACAACTGGGCCAGGGACCTGGACCAGGACGGCACGCCCGCCGAGATCTTCAACCTGCGCCGGCAGGCCGCAGCCCAAGCCTACTACGAAATGATGCCACTGAGGGCTTCGGCCCTGCCGGTCGGTCCCTCGATCCAGCTGTACCGGCGGGCAGCTTTCGGCGACCTGATGAGCCTGCAGGTCCTCGACACCCGCCAGTATCGCAGCGACCAGCCCTGCGGCGACAAATGGGGAGTCTGCGGCGAGCTCGACCGCGAGGCCGAGATGATGGGGCTGAAGCAGGAGAAGTGGCTCTACGAAGGGCTGTCGGCGTCGAAGGCCAGATGGAACGTGCTGGCCCAGCAGGTGATGGTCATGGACCTCGACCGCGATCCGGGGCCTGACTACCAGGCCAATATCGACAGCTGGGGCGGCTATCGCACGCCCCGGGCGCGGATGCTGAACGCCCTGAAGAGCCGCCGTGTGGCCAACCCCATCATCCTGACCGGCGACGAGCATCAGAACTATGCCGGGGAGGTCTATATGGACAGCCGCAAACCGGATGGGGCGCCGGTGGCGGCCGAGTTTGTCGGCACCTCGATCAGCTCGGGCGGTGACGGCATCGACCAACGTCCCGACTATGTGAAGATCCAGGCGGTCAATCCCGCCCTGAAATTCAACAACGCCCAGCGCGGCTATGTGGTCTGCGAGGTGACGCCCCAGGCCTGGACCAGCGTGTTCAAGGTGCTGGACCGGATCAGCACACCGGGTGGGACGCTGAGCACGCGCGCCAAGGCGATCGTCGAGCCGGGGTCATCAAAGGTGACCATCGAATAGTCAGTCGGGGCTGGCAGCGCCCTCCCCCCCTTGCCAACCTGCGCAACCTGGGTCCCTCATGCCCGCCCACCATTTCGAGGGCAGGCATCTACATGGACATCGGCGTTTTCATCCCGATCGCCAACAACGGCTGGATCATGTCGGCGACCTCGCCGCAGTACATGCCGACGTTCGAGCTGAACAAACAGGTGACGCTCAAGGCCGAGAAGTACGGGCTGGATTTCGCCCTCTCGATGATCAAGCTGCACGGCTTCGGCGGCGAGACCGAGTTCTGGGACTATGCGCTGGAGAGCTTCACCCTGATGGCGGGGCTGGCGGCGGTGACCAGCAAGATCAAGCTCTATGCCTCGGTGCCGGTGCTGGCCATTCCGGCGCCCATCGCGGCGCGGATGGCCGTGACCATCGACTCGATCTCGAACGGCCGGTTCGGGATCAACATCGTCTCCGGCTGGCAGAAGGCCGAGTACGACCAGATGGATATCTGGCCGGGCGAGAAGCACTTCCTCAATCGCTACGACTTCTGCGCCGAGTACGTGACGGTGATGAAGGAGCTGTGGCGCGACGGGGAGTCGAACTTCAAGGGTGAGTACCTCACCATGAAGGACTGCAAGCTGCTGCCGAAGCCCCAGGTGGACATCAAGATCGTCTGCGCCGGCCAGAGCCAGACCGGCGTCGATTTCGCCGCCAAGCACGCCGACTACAACTTCTGCTTCGGCATGGGTCTGAACGAGCCGAAGAAGTGCGCCGAGGCGGTGGCGCGGAACGTGGCGGCCGCCAAGAAGGCCGGATCGAACACCGGGGCGCTGCTGCTGTTCATGATCATTGCCGACGAGACCGACGAGGCGGCGATGGAGAAGTGGGAGACCTACAAGAAGGGCGCCGATCTGGACGCCATCGCCTGGATGAACCACCAGGGCGAGGCCGATCCGCGCGGGGCGCTGGACGTCAGCGCCATCTACATGAGCCGGCCGCCGTCGGCGATGAACCTCAACATCGGCACCCTGGTGGGGTCCTACGAGACTGTCGCCCGGCTGATGGACGAGATCGCCGAGGTTGAGGGGGCGGCCGGGGTGCTGCTGACCTTCGACGACTTCCTGGTGGGTCTCGACCAGTTCGGTCAGCGTATCCAGCCGCTGATGAAGACGCGGGCCAATGTCCAGACTGCGTGATCGCCCGCAATCGATGGCGCAGGCGAGGCCGGGGGCGGTGATGCTGCCGGC
>JANPKF010000081.1:0-3169 GCA_031425895.1 Caulobacteraceae bacterium
CTTTCTCGGTGGGGTTATGCGCGTTGGTCAGTCCGATGGGTTTCATCGGGCCGTAGCGGGCGGTCTCGCGGCCCCGCTCGGCCATCACCTCGATGGGCAGGCAGGCCTCGAAGTAGGGGACGTTCTCCCAGTCCTTGAACTCGGCCTTGGGCCCGTCCAGCAGGGCGTCGATGAAGGCCTCGTACTGGGCCTTGTCCATGGGGCAGTTGATGTAGGCGGCCGCGTCGCCGCCGGGGCCTTCCTTGTCGTAGCGCGACTGGCGCCAGGCGATGTCCATGTCGATCGACTCGAGATGGATGATCGGCGCGATGGCGTCGAAGAAGGACAGGCTGTCCTCGCCGGTCAGCGACAGGATGGCCTCGGCCAGGGCCGGGGAGGTGAGGGGGCCGGTGGCGACGATGACGCTGTCCCAGTCGGCGGGCGGCAGGCCGGCCACCTCCTCGCGTTCGATGGTGACCAGCGGATGGGCTTCCAGCTTCGCCGTCACGGCGGCCGAGAAGCCGTCGCGGTCGACGGCCAGCGCCCCGCCGGCCGGGACCTGGTGGGCGTCGCCGCAGGCCAGGATGATGCTGTCACAGCGCCGCATCTCGGCATGCAGCAGGCCGACCGCATTGAACCGCCAGTCGTCCGAGCGGAAGCTGTTGGAACAGACCAGCTCGGCCAGGCCGTCGGTCTGGTGGGCGTCGGTGCCGCGCACCGGGCGCATCTCGTGCAGGATCACCGGCACGCCGGCCTGGGCGATCTGCCAGCTGGCTTCGGACCCTGCCAGGCCGCCGCCGATTACATGGATGGGTTTCATCGTCATGGCCGGAGAGATAGTCGCCAAACAGGCTTTGGGAAACCGCCAACGCTTTCCGGTGGCGCTCGGCGGGCGGCTGTGGTGTCCTTCACCATCATCGTGGGACCTCGGGGGAGGCTGTCGTGGCTAAACTGAATATCGGCAAGACTGCGTTTTCGGGCTTTGGCGTCATCGGGCGCCATCCGATCGCGCCGATCGTCTGGGGTGTCGTCGCCCTGGCCCTGGCCATCGGGCCGATGTTGCTGGTCCTGCCGACCATGCTCGAATTCATCGCCATGGCCTTCCACGGCGCCCGGTCCGGGGCCGAACCCGACATGACCGAGATGATGCGCCTGCAGAACCAGATGAACATGGTTTCGCCGCTGTCCTGGATCGCCAGCCTGCTGTCCTACGCGGTCACGACCGGTGCAGTGTTCCGCGCCATGCTCAAGCCCGCTGAAAAGTCCTGGTTCTTCATGCGGGTCGGCATGGGCGAACTGATGCTTGTTGCCGTGAGCATCGTCTATGTCATCCTGTTCGTCGTCGCCTCCCTGGTGGCGACTCTGGTGGTCGGCATCATCGGCTTCGCGGTCGGCCAGGCGTCGCAAAACGCCGGCATCATCGCCGCCGTCGTCACCGGGCTGGCGGCGCTGGGCGTGCTCCTCTGGGCCGGCCTGCGCTTCTCCCTCGCCTTCGCCATGAGCTGGGACCGCAAGAGCTTCCTGCTGTTCGAAAGCTGGAAGCTGACCGCGGGCAACGGCCTGGCGCTGGTCCTGATGGCCCTGCTCAACTTCATCGTCAGCTTCGTGATCTCCGGCTTCATCTTCGGGATTCTGATCGGCTTCGGCGCCTTCGCCACCCTCGGCAACGGTGGCTTCGAGGCCCTGAGCGGCAGCAACCCGGAGGCCTTCTTCACGCCCGAACGGCTCATGGCCCTGCTACCCTGGGGGATCGCCCTGGTCACCCTGTCGACCATCGTCCAGGCCTATCTCAACGTCGTGATGACCGCCCCTTACGCCGAGGCCTACCGTGAACTCGTGCCGACGGTCGAAGAGGTCGCCTGAACGCATCCCGGACCTGTCGCGTTGTCCTGAAATGCTGGCATAAGCTTGGCCTGTCGACGGGTGAAGCGAATCAGCCGACCCGCGACAGGGGATTGAGCACGTCCGATGTCCTTTTCGCCCGTCCAGGCGTCCCTAGAGGGCTTCCGCTTCATTCGTGACCGGCCGCGGCCGGTGACGGTGTGGATGATCGCCCTGCTGCTGCTCAACCTGGCGGCCGCGCTGTTCAACCTGTCGCCCTGGGCCCAGCGCCTGGTCCAGCTGCAGACGGCGCAGGGGTTCGAATGGTCCTGGGCGACGCTTCAGGATCTCGCCCTGCACCTGTTGCCGGCGGCGGCCATCGCCCTTTTCCTGACCTTCGCCAGCCTCTGCATCGTCGCCCCGTCCATTTTCCGGGTGATGCTGGGCAAGACCCACAATCCCGATTTTCGTCTCGGCGCCGACGAGGCGCGAATGTTCTGGCTGTTCCTGGCCATCCTGCTGGCCATCACCGTCGCCGCCATCCCCTTCGGCATCGTGCTGGGTCTCAGCCGCGCCCTGGCCGGTCCCCTGGCCGAGAGGGTCGGGCTGGCCGGGGTCATGGCCCTGCTTGGCCCGCTGTCGGTGCTGTTCCTGCAGGCCTACCTCATCATCCGCCTGTCGCTGACCGCCCCCGTGGCCATCGACCAGCATCGGCTTGATGTCATGGGCTCCTGGAAGATGACCCACGGCGCCTTCTGGCAGCTCCTGGCCGGCACCTTGCTGTCGCTGCTGTGGACCCTGGCCGTCGCTCTCGGAGCCTTCGTCGCCTTCTTCCTGGTCACCATGCTGGTCACCTTCGTGCTGGGCGTTTCCCCGGACTCGCTGAACGCCTTCCTGGTCCCCAGCGGCCAGGGCTACCTCGACTACTTCGGTCCAGGACCGATGCTGCGGCGGATCTTCGAGTCGGCCCTGCTGGCCATTCTGTTCTGCGTGGTCTGCGCCACGGTGGTCTATGCCTACCGCGAGCTGTCCCCGTCGCGGGACGGGGACGCGTCCGAGCCCGAGGACGACGTCCTGGGCCACGAGACCGCCGTCTAGGGGCCGTCAGCCTACCAGACTGCACATCCCATCCGCTCCTCCCGCCGAACTCCGTTTCGCCGGGATGAGCGGTAGAAAAATAGCAGACCCGCGCTGCGACAAAGCCGTTAGCGACTCGACCTTTACGTTCAGCCTAGGCGTTGGCGCCGGCGCTCGGCCGGGCGCTGACCCCGGCGTGCCAGTCGCGCAGGGCGCCGGCCGTCTCCGGGATTTCCAGCCCGGTGAAGCTGGCGAAGTCGATCGTCGTCAGGGCGCAGATGTCGGCCATCGA
>JANPKF010000082.1:0-1669 GCA_031425895.1 Caulobacteraceae bacterium
CGGCCGGGTTGCTCATCAGGAAGTTCGACGGACTGACCGCGTCGGTCAGCATCTTCATGAAGAACTCCACCCGCCGCTTCTCCAGCGGATCGACGCCCTCGACATCGGCCACCAGGGCGTTCAGCCAGTTGGAGGTCAGCAGGTAGGACTGCTTCATCACATCGAACAGCGGATGCGCGCCCCAGTCGGGATCATTGAACCGCTTGTCGCCCTTGGCCGGAACGACGGTGGGCTCGACCGTTTCGCCGCCCATCCGCTTGGCGGTGTTCTGCCAGAGGTCGAGATAGCGCGAGAACAGGTCCGCCTGGGCCCGCAACATCCGGTCCGGCTCGGAGGCCAGCTTGCCCATCACCTGCGTGAGCGCCGGCCCGACATGGAAGGGATCGGTGTTCAGCGCCGCCGGCGCATCGGCCTGGCGCAGGGCCGCCTCGGCGATGGCCCCCTGGGCGGTGATCGCCGCCCGGGCCAGATTCGCCGACAGCTTCTCGAACTGCTCGCGCTGCTCCCTCGGGATAAAGCCGGCCGGATCCGCGATCGGCGGAAAACTCGGCATCTCGATTTGCGGGGGAGGGGGCGTTGTCGCCTCGGCTGTCGACTGCCGGGCCGCCTGCACACGGTCATCCGGTTGGGTCTTTGTCGCCTTCTTGGCCGCCTTCGGGGCCATCTTCGCCTTGCTGGCCTCGGGTTTCGAAGCGGCCTTCGATTTGGCTGCCTTGCGGGTCGGGGCCTTGGCTTGATCGGCCATGCATTGTTTCCTCACCTGGAAGGGCGCGGGCTCGCCCTTTCACTTGCCGCAATCATCGCATATGACCGGAGTTGAGATGAACGGCCAAGCCCGCATTCCATTGTCGCGCCTCTTCAGCGCTTCCGCCCCCCTGAAGGTGCTTGGGGTCCTGGGCGCCCTCAGCCTTGCCGCCTGCGTCTCGCCTTCGGGCCGCCAGGTCTTCTCCGAGGTCCCGATCAACCCCACCTCGCCGGCCAAGGCCGACATCGAGGCGGTGCTGGCTAGGCCCGGCGACTTCCCGACCTTCGCCGCCCTGCCGGCCCCGCCGTCCGACCTGCCCACCGCCGAGGCCCTCAAGTCCGAGGTCGGCGAAGCCCAGGCCGACGCCCTCTACGTCACCAACAGCACGGCCCCGGAAACCTGGGAGCTGGACGCCGATGACGCCTTCGTCGCCCGCGCCCGGGCCGCCGTCGGCGCCGCTGACCTGCAGCCGCCGACCGACGCGGAAATCGCCGAGGCCGAGGCCTACGCCGCCGCCGCCCGGGCGCGAGCTAAGGCGCCCCCGGTACCGAAGTAGGGAAACCTGCGGGCGTCGGGGGCATAATCTTCCAAGAGCTGGCTTGGTTGGCCCCGCCTCGTGGGCTATCCATCCCTAACCTTTGCTCCTACAGCGCCGATTTGCGGCGAAGAGCCCCCAATGACGACCGATTTCCACCGTATCCGCCGCCTGCCGCCCTACGTCTTCGAAGAGGTCAACCGCATCAAGGCCCGCCTGCGCGGCCAGGGTGTCGACATCATCGACTTCGGCATGGGCAATCCCGACATGCCGACGCCCAAGCATATCGTCGACAAGCTGGTCGAGACGGCCCGCGATCCCAAGGCCGGCCGCTACTCGGCGTCCAAGGGCATCCAGGGCCTGCGCAAGGCCATGGCCGGCTACTACGG
>JANPKF010000083.1:0-5334 GCA_031425895.1 Caulobacteraceae bacterium
CGGAGGACGAGCGCATCGCGCAGATGCTGCGCGAGATCGACTGCGCCTACATCCGTATCGCCTCGGTCGCCCTTGATGCGCCGGGCCACATGATCGAGACCCAGGACCGGCTTGGCGGCCTGGCGGCAGCCCGTCACCTGGCCCGGCGCATCAAGGGCGACCGAGGCGATACGGATGTAGGCGCAGTCGATCTCGCGCAGCATCTGCGCGATGCGCTCGTCCTCCGAGACCGACGGGGTGAGGACGACGCCGTAGAGCTTCTGGCGCTCGATGAAGTTGCGGATGTCGTCGACCAGCGGCGGGTGGGCGCGGTCGCAGGGGTGGACGACCAGTTCGAAGCCGCTGCCGCGCATGGCGTCGAGCAGGCCAAGCTGCATGTTCACGACGTATTGCGGGTTGGGGTTGTCGTAGATCAGGCCGATCAGGAAGGAGCGGCGAAAGGCCAGGCCCCGGGCCTGCGGGTCGGGGACATAGCCGGTCTGCTTGATGACCGCCTCGATGCGCTCCCGCGTTTCCTGCTGCACCGAGGGGCTGTCATTGATGACCCGGCTGACGGTTTTCTTGGAGACGCCGGCCAGCCGGGCGACGTCATTAATGGTCGCCCGCTTGCGCGAGAAATCGGTGTCATTCTCGGACATTGGCTTGCGAGGCGGCATCCAGACTCAGACCAGGTCGCCGTGGGCCGCGTCGAGCAGAAGCCAGGCGCGGCCGGCATCGGATGACAACAGGCTGGAAACCAGCATACCGCCGCGATCGCGCTCCGCCGCCTCGTCCAGCATGCCGGTGAAGCGGCGCAGGTAGCGTTCGGCCTGGCCGCGCAGGGCGGCGTCGGAGAACAGACGACGGACCAGGCGCCGGATGGCGGCCGGGGCCAGGCGTCGGACCACCTCGCGGGCGCCGCCGTAGTCGCGGGTCTGAACCGCGGCGGCCAGTTCATCGATGCGGTTCCTCGGCAGGAGAGCCGTGGGGTCGATACCCATGGCCTCAATCTCGCCAAGCAGTCGCTCCGCCAGGCCCTCGGCATCGCTCTCGTCGCCATCGATGGTGGACAGCAGGTCCTTCCAGCTCCAGGTCGTTGTTTCACCGGCCGGCGCGGGTTCGGGAGGCGCGCGACCGCCGGCCGCTTCGAAGACGCTGCGGAATTCCTCGTCGGTGGCGGTCGGGGTAAGGCGCAGGCGGGGTCGCAGGCCGGCCTCGCGACTGGCGGCCTCGCCACTGATCTCGCGGCTGCGCAGGGAAGCCGGTGGCGGGGTGATCGGTGCGGGCGACGGGGCCTGCTGGGCGGCGCCGGCGACGACACCCATCAGCTTCACCGCGTCGGTCAGCATGTCGTAGTTGCGGCGGACCCGGTCCTGGAAAGCCGAATCGATGGCTTGCGTTTCCTCGGCCGTGCGGCGGGCCGAGTCCATCAGGTCTTCCATCCCCTGGTCAACCGCGGCCTTGACCTGCTGGGTCTGGGCGCGGGCCTGTTCGGGCAGGGCGCGGGTGCGCTGTTCAAGGTCGGCCAGCAGGGCCTGCAGTTCCGACAGGGTCGCCTTGGCCGAGGCGGCTCCCTGCTCCAGCCGCTGGGCGGTCTGGGCGCCGGCCTGCTCGACCATCTGGGCCGAGGACTCGATGAGGTCCCGGGCTTCGTCCAGACGGGCCTGGAAGATGGCGTCAGCCTTCTGGTGAGCGGCGAAGGCCGCTTCGTTAAGTTGGTCGACACGGCCCTGGGCGGCGCCGGCGTGGCCTTCAGCGGCTTCCTTGGCCTCGAGCGCGGCGCGGGTCAGCCGGTCGATGGCCTCGCGCAGGTCGCGCTCCATGCGCTGCCGCTCACCGGCGGCGGCGTCGCTGAGCAGGTTGAGGGCATTCTGGCTTTCGCCGGTCAGGGCCTCGCGCTCGGCGGCGGCGGTTTCCAGCAGGGCCGACATCTGGCTGGCGGCTTCGCCGATCAGGTTGCGCAGGGCCTCCCCCCCTCGGGCGGCTGTGTCGCCGAGGTCGCTGGCGCTCATCGTCGCCTGGGCCATGAATTCGGACAGCTGGGCGGCGCGGGTTTCGGCCTGGGCGGCGAAGTCTTCCTGGTCGGCGCGGATGGCGTGGCTGACGGTGACCAGGCTGGCGCGCTGTTGCGACAGACCGGCCTCGACCAGGCGCATCTGGTCGCCGACGCCGACACCGGCGGTTTCCAGCCGGGCGACCTGGCGGGCCAGGTCCTCACCGGCGACGCGGGCGGCGTCGCTGGCCTCACCGGCGGCGGCGGCCAGGTCGGCGGCGCGGGCGGTCAGGGTCGCCTCGGCTTCGCGCAGCTGGGTCTCGGCCAGGTCCGAGGCCTCGGCGACCATCCGGGCCTGCATCGAGATGCTGTCGGAAACCGCCATGGCGCGGTTGTCGAGTTCGCCCGACAGCGCGCTCAGCGCTTCCCTTTGGCGGCCAAGGGTTTCGGCCAGATCCCTGGACGTCCGCTCCGCCGTGGCGGCGGCCGCGGCGAGGCGTTCGGTCTCGTCTGCCAGGGCGTGGCGCAGGGCCAGCATGGTTTCGCGCGCTTCAGTGGCGGAAGCCGCCGCGGCGTCGATCTGGCCGCGGATGGCCTCGACGGCGGTCCCGGCCTCGGCGGCGGCCAGGGCGGCGGGGCCGATCATGGTCTGGGCCAGGTCACGGGTGCGGCGGATCTCGACAGTCAGCTTGCGGCCCTGGGCGGCGAAGTAGGCGACGAGCCAGATCAGGGCCAGCGGCCCGACGGCCAGCAGGCCGAAGACCACCATGGCCATCGGATCATTCTGCAGCGGGGCGATGTTCTGGCGGTAGCCGAAAGCGTAGGCGATAGGCGCGGCGGCCCAGACGGCCGAGGCGACAAAGGCCAGGGCCAGCACCGGCGCGAAGCTGGGCTCCTTGATCTTGGGCGCCCGTTGCAGGACGGCCGGCGGCAGCGGCGGCTCGGCGAGGGGCTTGAGGCTCTGCTCCGGCGTCGGCGGGATCAGCGCCGCGTCGGGCTCCCGGCGCAGGGGCTCGGCCGCCATCTGGACGGCGGGGGCTTCGACGATTTCCAGCTCGGCCTCAAGCACCGGCGGCGCGTCGAGGCGCTGATCCGGGGCGGGCTCGAAACGCGGGACAATTCCCTCCGGCGCGATGCGAGTGAAATCGAGCGTCGGGCGCTTCTTGGCCATGCGCTTAGCGTCGTCCTGGGGCCGGACCTCCAACCTGCGCCAAGGCCCCGACCCCTGCCTCGCGCAACGGGGGAAACCTAGACGGGAAAGGGCTGCGCGTTAAGCGGCTTGCAACGATTTCGTTAAGGTTCGCAGTCGGATGACCGACTCAAGCAGACGCTGGGGCGCTATTGACCCTGCAGCCTGGCGATTATCAGCGGAATCAGGCGGCGGTCGCCGTCGGCCTGGCGACCTTCACGGCCTCCGGGCAGTCGGTGGCGGAGCGGGCGTCGGCCTTTTCGGAGGGCGCCGATTCGCGCTGGATCACCCGCTCGGCCTTGGCCGGCGGCTCAGGAAAATCGACTTTCAGACCAAGCTGATTGAGGCTGGCCACGGCCATCCAGACGATGACAGCGACGATCAACTCCAGAATGGCTTGCATGGGGCGTCCCTCCCCGGAACCAGATATCCCGGTTATCCATCGAGTTACCCAATGTGGCAATATGTCCGAACATGAACAATTGGACAGGTTGTCGCCGGACAGGCGTTCAGGCGCGGCGGATGAGCAGGGCGATGACGGCCAGGCCGGACAGCGTCATCAGCGTCATGCCCAGGTAGCCGAAGGCGCCGAAGGCGTCGAACAGCGGGCCTGAGGCGAGGGTCGCCAGGCCAATGAACAGGCCACCGGACAGGGACGAACTCACCGTCTGGGCGGCGCTGGCGGTATGGGGTGGGGCGTAGCGCTCGATCAGGGCCAGGGAGCCGAGGAAGGTGGCGGTGAAGCTCAGGGAATGCAGGCCCTGCAGCGGGAACAGCAGCCAGAGCGGCGGCGAGAAGGCCAGGGCTGTCCAGCGGACCACGGCCGCCACTCCGCCGATGGCGACCATCACTTCGGGCCGGACGCGGCGGCGCCAGCCCTCGGCGAACCACATGAAGACCACCTCGAGGATGACGCCGATGGCCCACAGGGCGCCGATCCACGCCTCCCCGATCTCCTGTTTGCGCCAGAGCAGGGCCGAGAAGGCGTAGTAGAAGCCGTGGCTGGCCTGGATGATCCCGGCGCCCACGACGGCGATCATGAAGCCCCGATTGCGCAGAAGGTCGGAGAGGCCGCGCCAGCGGGAAGACCGGGGCGGCGGCTCGCCGTGTTCGTGGACCGGTTCCGGCGGCAGCAGCGCCCTTGCGAAGACGGCGGCCAGGGCGGCGGCGGCGATGGTCCAGAACAACACCAGGTCCGGGGTAAGGACGCCCAGCAAGGCGCCGACCACGAGGTTGCCGACAATGAAGGCGATGGAGCCGAGGCCCCGGGCGAAGGGATAGGAGAAGCCTTCCCGGCGGGACAGGCGCAGACCCATGACGTCGGCCAGCGACGGCAGGGTGCCCAGCATGGCGGCGGCGATGGTCCAGGCCAGCAGCCAGGCGGTAAAGCCGTGGACCAGGCCGATGACGCCATAGGCCACGGCCGCGACGGTTCCGATGATGACCAGCGGCGTGCGGCGGAGGCGGAACCCGTCCGCCCAGACGGCGGCCATCGGCGAGATGACGATGCGGGCAAGCGAGGGCGCGGCCAGGATGATGCCGATCTCGGCCCCGCTGAGGCCCTGGCTGCGAAACCAGACCGGCATGTAGGGCAGGCTGGCCCCCGTACCGATGAAGATGGCGCAGTAATAGAGGCCAAGGCGGAGGTTCGTCGGCATGCTTTCCGTTAGCAGGAGTCGCCGGCTGGCGGGGACCGGCCGGATCGATTTGCGGCGCGAAGCGATTATAGCCGTTTCGAGCGTTATAGTCAGCCGCTTTTATTGAACAGTTTCAATCGACTAAGGCCAACACACTCACGCCAACAAGCCAACCTTGAGACGACAGTTTTCAATCCGGCGAGCAACAAAACCCCAACACAGATCGACCCGCGATCGCGTTAATCAAGCGCGGTCTTCAGAGGCGCCGGACAAGGCCGGGAATGGAGATGTCCAGACCGGTCCAGGTTGGCTTTTCAGGCGGCGGTCGCCGCCGGTGGCCAGCACGGCCACGGAGAGGCCGAGCAGCAGGCCGTACAAGCTGAAGAAGAACTCGAACGGGCTCATAGCTTGACCGGCTTCTCGATGGCGGACACCGCCTCGATCAGGTCGTCGGCGCGTTTTCGAAGGACCGTCTGGGCGTCGTAGAGAGCCTGGTTGTAGTAGAGCGGGCCGAGGGTCTCGGCGAGGTAGTCGAG
>JANPKF010000084.1:0-1553 GCA_031425895.1 Caulobacteraceae bacterium
CGAGAGCGCAGGTCCGATCCGGCGTCTCCAGCGTCTCGCGCATCATCAGCGCCAGGGCGGCGGCGGCGTCTTCCTCGGCCCGTACCGTGACGACCGACAGCCCCTCAAGGCCCTCGGCGATGGGATCGGCCGAGCCGGTCCGGAAGGCTGTGGCCCGCAGTTCGCCGATCAGCGCGCGCCAGTCGTCGGTGGCCTCGGCCGGCCGGAGGGCTTCGTTGAGCAGCCGCTGCCGCGCCTGGCCGCGCGTCGCGACGGCCAATTCCAGCGCAGGGCGGAACCATGGACGAACCGCCTCGCGCGGGACCGCATGGCGATCGAGCAGACGCCACAGGGCATTCTGCGGATGCTGTTCATTGTCGCCCAGCCGATCCCAGACCCGGGCGTCAAGGTCGAAGTCGAGACCGGGCAGGACGACGCAGCCGCGCGGCGCCCCGGCCACGGCGCCCAGCACATCGGCGGCGGCCGGGGCGGTGCCGGTCGAGCCGGCGGCGATGACCACCTGGGTGGGCGGGCGTTCGGTCCAGGCGTCGGCGAGCAGGCGCAGCAGCCGGGCCCGCCGCCAAGCCGGATCGACCAGCCCAAGGACCGCCAGCCGTTTCGGCCAGGCTTCGACGGCGAGGCCGAGGAATTTGGCCGAGTCCTGCCAGTGTTCGGCCAGGTCGCCCTCGACCAGGGTGGCGACCCGGGCCATGTCATCGACCTCCTCCAGCTGGCAGGAATCGAGGAAGCCGCCAAGGGCGTCGGCCATCTCGAGCGCCCGCAACGGCGCCAGACCGGGGCCGAAATCCTCGACGATCATCCGCGCCATCTCGAACCGGCGTGTCAGCGGGGCGATGGCGGGCGGCAGGTCGAGCCCCAGCTCGCCCGGCGCGAAAGGGGGCTCGTCCTCTTCCAGGTCGCCCAGCGGCCGGACCTGGGGCAGCAGGATCGCCTGCCCGCCCGCCTGTTTCGCCAGGGCCGCGGTAAAGGCTCGCGCCGCGCGCCGGTTGGGCAGCAGGATGACGGCGTCGGAGAGGGTCTCGGGCGGGTGCTTGCCCAGCCAGTCCAGCACCCCGGCCGCGAGATCATCGAGAAAGGGCCGCCGCGCCTCGATCGCGTACCAGCGCGGACCCGGCGCAGGGAAGGGATCGAATCGGGCGGTCATTCCCCAGCCAGTTTCGCCTCGGCGGCGGCGCGGGCGCCGGGATCGCCGACGTGCATCCAGTCTCCGTCCAGAACGCAGCCGTAGAGCCGGCCGGCGGCGGCCGACCGGCGCCAGAATCCGCTCAGGGAGAAGGGGCCGTCCGGTCCGTCGGCGACATAGTCGGGCCGGCAGATGTGGACGCCCATATAGGCGAAGGGCGCCTCGGCGGCCTCGCCGCGGAAGGTCAGCCGGCCGTCTCCGGCGAGGAAGAAATCCCCGCCGCCCTCGAAGCCGATCGACCCTTCGCGTCTCGCGAGAAGAAGGGCGGCATCCATGATTGACGGATTCCACAGGCGCGCGAGTTGATTCAGGGCGCTGTCGCCGGGTGGGCCGTTGTCGGTCCAGACACTGTCGATATTGGCCACGAAGA
>JANPKF010000085.1:0-1863 GCA_031425895.1 Caulobacteraceae bacterium
CACATCCAGCGTCCCGTCCGCCCGCGCCGTGAAGTTCATGACCCTGCCTGCCTGCGGTTGCCGCGCCGGTGCGATACGGTGCATGCTTCGCGCCCATGGCCCAGCGCAAGACCCTGCTCATCGTCGATGACGACGTCGACCTGCGCGGCGCGGTGGCCGAGCAGCTCCAGGCCGAGGACTTCGACATCCTCCAGGCCCAGACCGCCGACGAGGGGGTCCGTCTCGCCACCGAGGCGCGCCCTGACCTCATCCTGCTGGACGTGGACCTGCCGGACTTCGACGGGCGCGAGGCCTGCCGCCGCATCCGCCAGGCCGGCGTGGCCGCCCCGGTGATCATGCTCACCGCCGCCGCGGCCGACGAGGACACCGTCGAGGGCCTGGAGGCGGGGGCCAACGACTATGTGACCAAGCCCTACCGGTTCGCCGTCCTCCTGGCCCGCATCCGCGTCCAGCTGCGCGACGCCGAGCGCTCGGAGGCCGCGGTCTTCCGCCTGGGCGCCTATGAGTTCCGCCCCGCCGCCAAGCTTCTGGTGGACGGCCAGGCCCGCAAGATCCGTCTCACCGAGAAGGAAACGGCGATCCTGAAGTATCTCTACCGGGCCGGCGAGAAGGCGGTCAGCCGCGAGGAGCTGCTGGCCGAGGTGTGGGGTTACAACGCCGGCGTCACCACCCACACCCTGGAAACCCACATCTACCGCCTGCGCCAGAAGATCGAGCCCGACCCCGGCCACGCCGCCCTGCTGATCACCGAGCACGGCGGGTACCGTCTGGCGCCTTAAGGCCCTCGCTGCCCGGGCAATTTCGGCGCATCTTCAATACCTTGCTGTGCTTGTTTAGGCCCTTGCCCGTCCCCATCTAGCGGCCCGGGGACAAGGCGAGGCGCAGCCGGATTGCGCCATCAGCAGGTGTAGTCCCATGGCCGACGTCGCGATCTCCATCCCCGTTCCGTTCGACCTGGCGAATTCCACCTCGGTTTCCGATCAGGCCGGCTGGTGGAGAACTCTGGACCCCAACGATCAATGGGAGACTCTGTCGTTCACGCCCAACGAGTGGGTCGTGCGCATCGATGCCTGGGTGTGGAACGGCCTCCCGGTGCAGCGTGACTGGCGCCTGGTCTTCACGTCCGACCAGGGCTTCACCACGCCGCGGTTCCCCACGGAGATGCCCGCCGGGGTGATCTCGGGTCTTACGCTTCGCGACCCCACCGGAGCGACGGCCCTGACGATGACGGGGGTCGGTGGATTGGGTGTCACCATCGCCAACTTCATTGAACAGCCCGCCCGCCTCGTAGTCGGCGCGGACCGGGTCACAGGATCGGACGGGGCGGACACTCTGGCGGCCGACGCCGGTGCGGACACCCTGACTGCTGGCGGCGGCGACGACCTGTTGCGCGCCGGGGCGGGGGCCGACGTCCTCGCTGGCGGCGCGGGAAACGACACCCTTCAGGCCACCCCCACGACTGTGTCCGTCGATGGCGGCGAGGGCGTCGATACCCTGAGCATGACCTACGGCGGTGGCGCGATCACCGCGAACGCCATCGGAGCGACGCAGGTGGTTGGGATCGAGCGTATCGACCTGGCCTTCGGGACGGTCTTCCAGATCGACGCCGCGGCCGCCGCCGCGCCTGTGCGCGTGAACTTCGACCGGCGGGTCGCCGGCGACGCCAGCCTGACCGGCTCGGCGTTCAACGACACCATCATCAGTTCCACCGGAGCGGACACCATCTCCGGAGGGGCCGGAGACGACCTGCTGGACGGCGTCTCCAGCAGTTGGGGCGGCTTTTTCCCGCGCCCAGGCCAAAGCGTCTTCGTGTCGCCGGTGTGGAACTACGTGGACTACAGCGGCGCCCCCAATGGCGTGACC
>JANPKF010000086.1:0-13208 GCA_031425895.1 Caulobacteraceae bacterium
GCCCTGCGGCTGATCCACGGCCGGGCCCCAAAGGTCTGGCCGGGACTCTGTATCGCAACGGTCCGGCCAAGTTCCGGCGCGGCGCCGGCGCCCCGGCCCACTGGTTCGATGCCGACGGCCTGGTGCGGGCCTTCCGCATCCAGAACGGCAAGGCCAGCCTGGCCGGCCGGTTCGTCGACACCTTCAAGCGGCGCCAGGATGAGAAATTCGGAGCCATGGTCGGACCCGGCTTCGCGGCCATGGCGGCGCCCGGGGCGACCGTGCGCAGCGCTGACGACAGCAACGCCGCCAACACCGCCCTGCTGCCGATCGGCGGCGAGCTGCTGGCCCTCTGGGAACAGGGCTCACCGATCGCCATGGACCTCGAGACGCTGGCGACCAAGGGGCCGAAGACCTATGCGCCGGACCTCGCCCACATGCCCTTCCTGGCCCATCCGCGCATCGAGCCGAATGGCCGGGTGTGGAACCTGGGCGTCGCCGGGCGGCAGGCGATTGTCTGGACCCTCAACCCCGACGGCTCGCTGATGAAGACGGGCATGCTGCCCTTGCCGCGCGCCAGCTATATTCACGATTTCACGGCAACGGCCCGCTCACTGGTCATCGTGCTGCAGCCCTGGATCCAGGACAGGAATGTGCTGCCCTTCGCGGCCAGCATGAGCTGGCGGCCCGAGCTGGGGACGCAGGTGCTGGTCGTCGACAAGGACGACCTCAGCAAGCGTCGCCTCTATGAATTGCCGGCCTTTTTCGCCTTTCACCTGGGTGATGCCTGGGAGGACAGTGACGGGACCATTCGCTTCGACGCCTGCACTGAGGCCGACGCCAGCTTCGCGGCGCGGGGCGGCTCGCAGATCACCCAGCTGAAAATGCCCGACACCCAGGTGACGCGGCTGAGCTTCATCACCCTGGGCGCCGACGGCAAGGCCCGGATCGAGGTCACCGGCCTGCCTGCGGAGTTTCCCAGGACCGACCCCCGCTTCGCCGGTCATGGCCGGATGAAGACGGTGGTCAACACCGTCGGCGGCGGGCTGGCCAAGCCCTTCCTGCAAGGGGTCGCGGTCAGCGACTGGCGCACCGGCAAGGCGGATGTCTTCGACTTCGGCCCCGATCATTGCGCCGAGGAGCATCAGTTCGTCCCCCGCCCCGGATCGTCGCGGGAGCTGGACGGCTGGCTGGTCGGCACGACCCTGAACCTGAAAGCGCGGGCGACGGAGTTGCATGTGTTCGAGGCGTCGCGGGTGTCGGCCGGGCCGGTGTGCAGCTGGCAGGCGGATGTGCCGCTGCCGGTCGGGTTCCATGGCTGCTGGGTTTAGGCCCCACCCGCGCGCGCCCGCTTGCTAGACTCGCCCGGCGCGGCCTATCGGTGTCTGCCATGACCGCGACACGGGGCAGGCCACGCAAGGACGGGCGGGGGCGGCCGACGAAATCTTCCGGCATCGACATGCGCCAGGCCATCCTGGACGCCGCCGAAGGGCTGTTTGCACGCCATGGCTTCTATGGCGTCACCACCCGCCAGGTGGCGGCCGAGGCGGGCGTCGATACCGCCCTGATCCACTACTATTTCGGCGCCAAGCGGGAGCTGTTCGACGCCGTCTTCCTCCGCCGGGCCGAGATTCTGAATGGCGACCGCAAGGCCTCCATGGACGCCTATGAGGCGGCCAACGCCGGCAGCATGACGCCGCTGGGGGTGATCACCGCCTTCATCGACCCGCTGATCGAACGGTCGATGACCGGGGGCGCCGGCTGGAAGAACTATTTCGCCCTGGTCGCCCAGGTGAACAACACCCCGGCCTGGGGCGGCGAGACCATGCACCGCTTCTTCGATCCGGTTGTCCACCAGTTGGTCGACACCCTCAAGCGCGCCAGGCCGGACGCCGAGATGGTCGATCTCTACTGGGGCTATCAGTTCCTGACCGGCGCCATGACGCTGGCCCTGTCGGAGACGGGACGCATCGACCAGCTGTCCGAGGGCCTCTGCCACAGCCACGACCTGGAGGCGGTGCGGGCCCGGCTCTATCGCTATTGCGCGGCCGGGTTCGGGGCCCTGATCAACTAGCCTGGAATGACGAAGGACGGCGAATAGCCGAAGGCTTGGTCGCAGCGCATCGACAGCTCGATGACCACGCCGGTCCCCTTCATGACGTTATCGATGCGGTCAGCGCGCAGCATCTGGCGGAAGTTGTCCTCAAAAGCCCTGGATGCGGTCTCCGTCGCCGTCGCGCCCGCCAGCAGCTTTGTCCGCCGCTCCGCCCAGTTGATGGTGGTGAGGTTCGTAGCCCCGCCCAGTCTCGGATTCCAGGCGACGGTGGAAGCCGCCTCGTTTGCCAGGGCGCCGTAGGCCGCGACGCAGTTGACCTTGTCGGCAGGCCAGTCCTGGGCGGCGGCGGGAAGGGCCAGCAGGCTGGCGGCGAGGGCGACGGCGGCAATGCGCATGGGTTGGCTCCGTTAGATCAACGGCCTGAGAGTGCAGCCGCCGCCCCTGGGCCGCATCCTCGCTTTCGGGGGTCTTCCCGGGGCCACCACGAAAAGCCGTCGGCCGGTGTGGCGCCAATTCATCATGTGGTGAAAAAGCGGCTTGCCAAGCGCCTCCCGGCCACCTGCGCCGTTGCGCGCGCGGCCGTCCTGACTCAAGGTTGGCAACAATTCGCGTTTCGGTGAATTTCTCGTAATCAACAGCGTCCGCCAACGGACCACAGGACCCAGGTTGAAGGTCCGAAGCCGACGCTCCCAGGGAGGGCGACTATGAAGACCATGTGGAAAGCCATGCTGCTGGCCGGTGCGGCCTGGAGCGCCGCGAGCGCCGGCGCCTACGCTCAGACCGTTCCGACCGAAGGGACCGACGTCGAGGAAGTGGTCGTCACCGCCCGCCGCACCAGTGAAAACCTGCAGGAAGTCCCTGCCGCGGTCTCCGCCTTCAGCGAGCAGGCTCTTGATCGCATCCAGGCCAACGACACCACCGGCCTGCAGGGCGCCGTTCCGAACCTGAACATCGTCCAGGGCCGCGGCTCGTCCAACTCGACCAACATCTACATCCGCGGCGTCGGCCAGCCCGACGCCCTGCAGACCTTTGACCCGGCGGTCGGTCTGTATGTCGACGATGTCTATTACAGCCGCATCCGCGGCACCAACCTGGACCTGCTCGACCTGGAACGCGTCGAGGTCCTGCGCGGTCCGCAAGGCACGCTGTACGGCAAGAACACCATCGGCGGCGCCCTGAAGTTCGTCACCCGCAAGCCCGGCGACGCGTTCCGCGCCAGCGCCCAGGCCGCCGTCGGCAGCTACAACCAGTTCGAACTGAAGGGCAATGTTTCCGGCCCGGTGGTCGCCGACCAGCTGTCGCTTGGCCTTTCGGCCCTGGTCTCCAAGCGGGACGGCTATGTCCACGACCCCGTTCTGAACCGCCAGTACAACGACAAGAACACCTGGGGCGTCCGCGGCGCCCTGGCCTGGACCCCGACCGACGCCGTCCGCGTCGATGTCAGCGTTGACTACAACAAGGACGACGCCGCGCTGAACGTCGGCAAGCCGCTCAACAACCTGACCACCCTGTTCGGCGGCCCGCTGCTGACCGTGCCGGCCGACGGCCCTTACGACTTCCAGGCCCGCACCACCCCCGGCCTGCCCAACTCCACCAAGCTGGAGCATTGGGGAACCTCGGCCCAGGTGCAGTGGGACATCACCGACGCCCTGACCTTCAAGTCGATCACCGCCTATCGCGAGCTGAAGACCGACGACTACATCGACATCGACGCCACCCAGCTGGAAGTCGGCGACGTCTTCGTCGGCGTCGACCAGGACCAGACCAGCCAGGAGTTCCAGCTGGCCTACGAGGGCGGCCCCGTCACCGTGGTCGGCGGCCTGTTCTACATGGTCGAGAACATCACCTCGCACCAGGAAGCCTACGCCGACAATCTGGTTGGACCGGTGCTGGCCAACCCGACCTTCCTGCGCACCATCGACGATGACCTGGAGACCAAGAGCTGGGCCGCCTACGTCAACGCCAGCTGGGATGTCACCGACGCCCTCAGCCTGTCGGCCGGCCTGCGCTATACCGAGGAAGAGAAGACCTACAGCCGTTCGACCTCGACCTTCTCGAGCAGCCCTCTGCTGACGGCCAACCCGGCCTTCGCCTTCAGCGGGCTGAACGAGACCTGGGACGACCTCTCGCCGATGGTGTCGGTCGACTACAAGCTGGCCGACAACGTGCTGCTCTATGCGCGCTACGCCGTCGGCTTCAAGTCGGGCGGCTTCAACGGCCGGGCCAACAACCCCGGTGAACAGGCGCCCTACGATCCGGAGCAGATGAACAGCTGGGAAGCCGGCCTGAAGTCGCGCTTCTGGGACAACAAGATCCTGTTCAACGTCACCGTCTTCACCAACGACTACCAGGACTTCCAGGCCCGGGTGTCGGGCACGGTGACGGATCCGGGCACCGGCCTGCCGAGCCCCGAGCTGACGGTCATCAACGCCGGCTCGCTGAAGCTCAGCGGCGCCGAACTGGAAGCCAGCGTCCGGCCGATCGACGGCCTGCTGCTGGACGCCCAGGTCGGTTACCTGACGGCCGAATACGATGGCTTCAAAGATGTCCGCTTCACGACCACCGGTGGCCTGCGCGACTTCCAGGAACCGGCTTTCGCCCCCAGATGGACCGTGCGCTACGGCGCCCAGTACAGCTGGAACCTGGGCGGCGCCGGCGACCTGACCCTCGGCGGTCAGGCCCGCTTCCGCAGCGAGCACGCCCTGGCGATCGACAACACCCTGACCAACAGCCGCACCCGCATCGACGGCCTGTTCCAGGATGACTACTGGCTGTTCGACGCCCGCGTCGTCTGGACCGACGCCAACGGCAAGATCAACGTCGGTCTCTACGGCCAGAACATCGGCGACGAGACCTACAAGACCGACGGTCAGGAGTTCAGCTCGGTCGGTAGCATCCGCACCGTCTACTACGGCGCGCCGAGCACCGTGACCCTGCGGGTCGGCTACAAGTTCTAGCCGCTTCCGGAAGGGACTGACGCGAAGGGCGGCCGGGAAACCGGCCGCCCTTTTCGTATTTTGAGACCCGTTTTTCCGGAGACCGCGATGCGTGAGACCAGCCCGGCGGAGACCTCCTCCGCCTATCGCTACTATGTGCTGGCGATCCTGATCGTCGTCTATGCCCTGAACTTCGTTGACCGCCAGATCCTCGCCATCCTGGCCGGCCCCATCAAGGCCGAGTTCGGTCTGTCCGACGGGCAGTTCGGAATGATGAGCGGGCTGTCCTTCGCCATCGTCTATTCGACGCTGGCCATTCCCATCGCCTGGTTGGCCGACCGCAAGAGCCGGGTATGGATCATGACCGGAGCCCTGACCGTATGGAGCGGCTTCACCGCCCTGTGCGGTCTGGCCGGCGGCTTCTGGCAGCTGTTCGCCTTCCGAACCGGCGTCGGCGTCGGTGAGGCCGGCGGGGCCGCCCCCGGCTACAGCCTGATCAGCGACTACTTTCCCAAGCACCAGCGCGGCCGGGCCCTGGCGGCCTTTTCATTCGGCATCCCGATCGGCACCGCCGCCGGTATCCTGTTCGGGGGCCTGATCGCGGCCCTGATCGACTGGCGCCTGGCCTTCATCATCGTCGGTCTGGCCGGCGTCGCCCTGGCGCCGATCTTCCTGCTGACGGTCAGGGAGCCCCGCCGCGGTGGCATGGACCTTGTCGAAGGCGCCGCCATGACCGAACCGCCGCCCGCGCCGCCGTTCGGCCAGGTGCTGAGGACCCTGCTGGTCAAGCCGAGCTTCTGGCTGCTGGCCTTCGGCGCCGCCTGCGCCTCGGTCAATGGTTACGGGGTCGCCCTGTGGCTGCCGTCCTTCTTCATGCGCAGCCTGGACATGACCCTGGTCGAGACCAGCTGGTTCTATAGCGGTATCGCCCTCTTCGGCGGGGTGCTGGGCATCTGGCTGGGCGGGCTGATCGCCGACAAGCTGGGGGCCAGGTCACGCGGCGCCTATCCGCTGGTCCCGGCCTTCGCCTTCCTGATCGCCATGCCGCTGTCGTTCGCGGCGATGAACAGCGACAGCCGCCTGGCCGTCTTCTTCCTGTTCCTGGTTCCCACCGGCCTGAACCTGGCCTGGCTTGGTCCGGTGCTGGCCTCGGTGCAGCATCTGGTTCCATCGACCATGCGGGCGACCGCTTCGGCCCTGTTCCTGCTGATCAACAACCTGGTCGGGATCGCGCTCGGCACCTGGTACTTCGGAGCCGTGTCGGATGTGCTCAAGCCGCACTTCGGGGCCGAGAGCCTGCGCTACGCCATCTACACCGGCTTCGGCTTCTATCTGCTCAGCGTCCTGCTGCTGCTGATCGCCAGCCGCACGTTGAAGAAAGACTGGGTGGAGTAGGGGGCCGAAACGCCCCCCTTTCCGCGAACGTAAAGCATCGACAACCCCGCGAGGCCGTCTCGCGGGGTTTGTCTTTTCGCATCGATTTGCGTGGGTTGCCTGCCCTAACGTGCGGCGCCTATAAGGCCCCCGTCTGCGACCGCGCCCGGTCCCCCACCGCACAAGGCGAGCCCTTTCCAGCGATGAACATTCACGAATATCAGGCCAAGGCCGTCCTCGCCGAGTTCGGCGCTCCCGTGTCAAAGGGCTTCGCGGCCATGACCGCCGACGAAGCCGCCAGCGCCGCCGAGCGGCTGCCCGGCCCGCTGTATGTGGTCAAGAGCCAGATCCACGCCGGCGGCCGCGGCAAGGGCCGTTTCGAGGGCCTCGGCCCCGACAGCAAGGGCGGCGTGCGCCTCGCCAAGTCGGTCGAGGAAGTCCGCCAGCATGCCGAGGAGATGCTCGGCCGGGTGCTGGTCACCCATCAGACCGGCCCCAAGGGCAAGCAGGTCAACCGCCTCTACATCGAGGACGGCTCGGACATCGAAAAGGAATTCTACCTGTCGCTGCTGGTCGATCGTGAGACCAGCCGCGTCAGCGTCGTCGCCTCGACCGAAGGCGGCATGAACATCGAGGAGGTCGCCCACGACACCCCCGAGAAGATCCACACCTTCAGCATCGACCCGGCCACCGGCGTCATGGCCCACCACGGCCGCAGCCTGGCCAAGACGCTTGGCCTGACCGGCGGTCTCGCCAAGGAAGCCGGCGTCCTGCTCGGCCAGCTCTATGCCGCCTTCGTGGGCAAGGACATGGAGATGCTGGAGATCAACCCGCTGATCATCACCACCGACCAGCACCTCAAGGTGCTGGACGCCAAGATCAGCTTCGACGGCAACGCCCTGTTCCGCCATCCCGACATCGTCACCCTTCGTGACGAGACCGAGGAAGACGAGAAGGAAATCGAGGCCAGCAAGTACGACCTCAGCTACATCGCCCTCGACGGCGAAATCGGCTGCATGGTCAACGGCGCGGGTCTGGCCATGGCCACCATGGACATCATCAAGCTGTACGGCGCCGAGCCCGCCAACTTCCTCGATGTCGGCGGCGGCGCCGGCAAGGAGAAGGTCACCGCAGCCTTCAAGATCATCACCGCCGACCCGAACGTCAAAGGCATCCTGGTCAACATCTTCGGCGGCATCATGCGCTGCGACATCATCGCCGAGGGCGTCATCGCCGCGGTGAAGGAAGTGGGCCTAAAGGTTCCGCTGGTCGTGCGCCTGGAAGGCACCAACGTCGAACTCGGCAAGAAGATCATCGCCGAGAGCGGCCTGAACGTCATCGCCGCCAACGACCTGTCCGACGGCGCAGAGAAGATCGTCAAGGCGGTGCGCGGGTAGGACCCGCGCGCTTCGCCTTCACCCTGAAATTCAAGGCTAGAGAGCCCTAATGTCCATTCTGATCGACAAGAACACCAAGGTCATCTGCCAGGGGATCACCGGCAGCCAGGGGACCTTCCACACCGAACAGGCGATCGCCTACGGCACCAAGATGGTCGGCGGCGTGACGCCCGGCAAAGGCGGTACGACCCACGTCGGCCTGCCCGTGTACGACACCGTCGCCGAAGCCAAGGACCGCACGGGCGCCGACGCCTCGGTGATCTACGTGCCGCCGCCCTTCGCCGCCGACTCCATCTGCGAAGCCATCGACGCCGAGATCCCGCTGATCGTCTGCATCACCGAGGGCATCCCGGTGCTGGACATGGTGCGGGTGAAGCGCTCGCTGGCCGGCAGCAAGTCGCGCCTGATCGGTCCCAACTGCCCGGGCGTCCTGACGCCGAACCAGTGCAAGATCGGCATCATGCCGGGCGGCATCTTCTCCGAAGGCAGCGTCGGCGTCGTCTCGCGCTCCGGCACCCTGACCTATGAAGCGGTGTTCCAGACCACCAACGTCGGCCTCGGCCAGACCTCGGCGGTCGGCATCGGCGGCGACCCCGTCAAGGGCACCGAGTTCATCGACATCCTCGAGATGTACCTGGCCGACGAGGCGACCAAGTCGATCATCATGATCGGCGAAATCGGCGGCAGCGCCGAGGAAGACGCCGCCCAGTTCATCGCCGATGAGCGCAGACGCGGCCGCTGGAAGCCGATGGTCGGCTTTATCGCCGGCGTCACCGCCCCTCCCGGCCGCCGCATGGGCCACGCCGGGGCCATCATCTCGGGCGGCAAGGGCGGCGCGGGCGACAAGACCGCCGCCATGGAAGCGGCCGGCATCCGCGTCTCGCCTTCGCCGGCGCGTCTGGGTGAGACCCTGATGGAAGTGCTCAAGGGCTAAGCAGCATTAAGGCTTTTGCCTGGCGACGCCGGCGATCGGAGACGATCGCCGGCGTTGTCGTATCCAAAACCCGAAAAAACCCAACAAATTCGCTTGGTTTATCTCCCCATTCACGGGTGACGCGCCTATATGAGGCCCCATTCCAAAGCCGCCCCGCTGCGGGCGACGCAATCTGGCGCGAGTGCAATGGCCGACGACGCAGGCATCATCAATCAGATCCTGACCGAAACTTCGTTCCTCTACGGCGGCAACGCCGACTACGTCGAAGACCTGCACGCCCGCTGGGCCGAGAACCCGGCCTCCGTCGACGCCTCCTGGCAAGCCTTCTTCGCCACGCTCACCGACCAGGCCCAGACCATCAAGGCGGGCGCCGCCCAACCGGCCTGGACGCCCAATCGCCCAAGCGCCGCGCGTCCCGAATGGCTGTCGGCCCTGGACGGCCAGTGGCCGGCGGTCGAGGCCAAGCTTGGCAAGGCCATCGAGACCAAGTCTCCCGGGGCCAGCGCCGAGGCCATCCGCGCCGCCACCACCGACTCCCTGCGCGCCATCATGATGATCCGCGCCTACCGGATGCGCGGCCACCTGAAGGCCAACCTCGATCCGCTGGGCATCGCCATCACCCCCGGTGACGCCAGCGAGCTGGAGCCGTCGAACTACGGCTTCACCGACGCCGACCTCGACCGTCCGATCTTCCTCGACTTCGTGCTGGGTCTGGAAACCGCCACCCTGCGCGAGATCCTTGAGATCGTCCGCCGCACCTACTGTGGCAATGTCGGTGTGCAGTACATGCACATCTCCAACCCCGACGAGAAGGGTTGGCTGCAGGCCCGCATCGAAGGCCGCGACAAGGAAATCACCTTCAGCAAGGAGGGCAAGGTCGCCATCCTCAAGAAGCTGATCGAGGCCGAAGGCTTCGAACGCTTCCTGCACAAGCGCTTCCCCGGCACCAAGCGTTTCGGCCTGGACGGCGGCGAGGCCTGCATCCCGGCGCTGGAACAGATCATCAAGCGCGGCGGCGCGCTGGGCGTGAAGGACATCGTGCTCGGCATGCCGCACCGCGGTCGCCTGAACGTCCTGGCCGCCGTGATGGGCAAGCCCTACCACGTCATCTTCCACGAGTTTCAGGGCGGCACCTCGCTCCCCTCGGACGTCGAGGGCAGCGGCGATGTGAAGTATCACATGGGCGCCAGCTCGGACCGCAGCTTCGACGGCAACAACGTCCACCTGTCGCTGACCGCCAACCCGTCGCACCTGGAAATCGTCAACCCGGTGGTGCTGGGCAAGGCCCGCGCCAAGCAGGCCTTCACCCTGCGCGAGACGCCGGACGCCGGCCGCACGCATGTCCTGCCGCTGCTGCTGCACGGCGACGCCGCCTTTGCCGGCCAGGGCGTGGTGGCCGAATGCTTCGCCCTGTCGGGCCTGAAGGGCTACCGCACCGGCGGGACGATCCACTTCATCGTCAACAACCAGATCGGCTTCACGACGGCGCCGCACTACAGCCGCACCAGCCCCTATCCGTCGGACGTGGCGCTGATGGTCGAAGCGCCCATCCTGCACGTCAACGGCGATGACCCGGAAGCGGTCGTCTACGCCGCCAAGGTGGCTACCGAGTACCGCCAGCAGTTCGGCAAGGACGTGGTCATCGACATGTTCTGCTACCGCCGCTTTGGTCACAACGAGGGCGATGACCCGACGATGACCCAGCCGCTGATGTACGCGCGCATCAAGGGCCACCCCTCGACCCGCGAGCTCTACTCGACCCGCCTGATCGCCGAAGGCGTCGCGACGCAGGGCGACGTCGATGCCTGGATCAAGGAATTCGACGACTTCCTCGACGCGGAGTTCGAAGGCGGCAAGACCTACAAGGCCGACAAGGCTGACTGGCTGGACGGCAAGTGGGCCGGTCTGACCCTGCCCGGCGACGAAGAGCGCAAGGGCAAGACCGGCGTCTCGCTGCAGAAGCTGAGCGATCTTGGCCGCAAGATTACGTCCTTCCCGGACAGCGTCGATGTCCACAAGACCGTAAAGCGCATGGTCGAGAACCGCCGCGCCGCCATCGACGCCGGCGAGGGCATCGACTGGGCCCTGGCCGAGCACATGGCGTTCGCAACCCTGCTCGACGAGGGCTATCCGGTACGCCTGTCAGGCCAGGATAGCGTGCGTGGCACCTTCACCCAGCGCCACTCCGACCTGATCGATCAGACCACGGAAGAACACTACACCCCGCTGAACAACCTGCGTCCCGGCCAGGCCCACTACGAGGTCATCGACAGCCTGCTGTCGGAAGAAGCGGTGCTCGGCTTCGAATACGGCTTCAGCCTCGCGGACCCGAATACGCTGACCCTGTGGGAAGCCCAGTTCGGCGACTTCGTGAACGGCGCCCAGGTGGTCATCGACCAGTTCATCTCCAGCGGCGAACGCAAGTGGCTGAGGATGAGCGGCCTCGTCATGCTGCTGCCCCACGGCTACGAGGGCCAGGGTCCCGAGCACAGCTCGGCCCGCCTCGAGCGCTTCCTGCAGTCCTGCGCCGAGGACAACATGCAGATCGTCAACTGCTCGACCCCGGCCAACTACTTCCACGCCCTGCGTCGCCAGATGCACCGGGAGTTCCGCAAGCCCCTGGTGGTCATGGCTCCCAAGAGCCTGCTCCGCCACAAGAAGGCGGTGTCGAACCTGGCCGACCTGGGGCCTGACGGCAGCTTCCACCGGGTGATGATCGACGGGGCCGAGGCCGGCTGCGATGTCGGTGGCGTCACCCTCAAGCCCGACGATCAGATCACCCGCGTCATCGCCTGTTCGGGCAAGGTCTACTTCGACCTTGTCGAGGCCCGGGCCAAGTCCGGGCGTGATGATGTCTACATTATGCGCATCGAACAGTTCTATCCCTGGCCTATGAAGTCGGTGATGCAGCTGCTGCAGCGCTTCCCGAACGCCGAGCTGATGTGGGTTCAGGAAGAGCCCAAGAACATGGGCGGCTGGACCTTCGTCGATCCCTGGCTGGAACTCACCCTCGAGCGCATGAAGATCAAGGCCAAGCGGGCCCGCTACGTCGGCCGCCCGGCCAGCGCCTCCACCGCCGCCGGCATGATGAGCCGGCACATGAAGGAACTTGAAGCGTTCCTGAACGACGCCTTCGCCTAACCAGACCGATGCCGGCTCCCCCCGGCGACAGACCGAACAGACAGACGAGCAAAGATCTATGGCCGACATCATGACCCCCGCCCTCGGTGAATCCGTCAGCGAAGCGACGGTCGCCAGCTGGAAGAAGAAGCCGGGCGAGGCGGTGAAGAAGGACGAGATCATCGTCGAGCTGGAAACCGACAAGGTCAGCCTCGAGGTCGCCAGCCCGGCCGACGGCGTGCTGGAAAGCATCGCCGCCAATGACGGCGACACGGTCGTGCCCGGCGCCCTGCTCGGCGTCGTGACCGCCGGTGGCGCTGCCGCCGCGCCGAAGGCCGAAGCCCCCAAGGCGGAAGCCGCGCCCGCGCCCAAGGTTGAAGCGCCCAAGGCTGCGCCCGCTCCGGCCGCCCCCGTCGCCGACGACAAGCCGCTGGCCCCCAGCGTGCAGCGCATCGTCTCGGAAACCGGCCTGGACGCCACGTCCGTCGCCGGCACCGGCAAGGACGGCCGCATCACCAAGGGCGACGCCCTGGCCGCCCTCGACGCCCGCGCCGCCGCCCCGGCCGCGCCCGCCGCCCCGGCCCCGGCCCGTGCCATCCACGTGCGCGAGGAGCGGGTGAAGATGACCCGCCTGCGCCAGACCATCGCCCGCCGGCTGAAGGAGGCGCAGAACAACGCCGCCATGCTTACCACCTTCAACGAGGTGGACATGAGCGCGGTCATGGCCCTGCGCAATCAGTACAAGGACACCTTCGAGAAGACCCACGGCGTCAAGCTGGGCTTCATGAGCTTCTTCGTCCGCGCCTGCGTCGCCGCCCTGAAGGCCATCCCGGACGTCAACGCCGAGATCGACGGCCAGGACCTGATCTACAAGAACCACTATGACATCGGCGTCGCGGTCGGCACCGAGAAGGGCCTTGTCGTCCCCGTCGTTCGTGACGCCGACGCCATGTCCCTCGCCGGCATCGAGAAGGCCATCGGCGCCCTCGGCAAGAAGGCCCGCGACGGCCAGCTCTCCATCGACGACATGCAGGGCGGCACCTTCACCATCTCCAACGGCGGGGTCTACGGCTCGCTGATGTCGACGCCGATCCTCAACGCCCCGCAGTCGGGCATCCTGGGCATGCACAAGATCCAGGAGCGGCCGATGGTCGTGAAGGGCCAGATCGTGGTCCGCCCGATGATGTACCTGGCCCTCAGCTACGACCACCGGGTCGTGGACGGCCAGGGCGCGGTGACCTTCCTGGTCCACGTGAAGGACGCCATCGAGGATCCGCAGCGCCTGCTGCTGGACATCTGACGCCGGCTTGAAATCGCTCCCGCCAAGGCGTATCTACGGGTTGTAGCTACGGAGCAGGTCCGATGGGCGAGCACAAGACCGCGAAGTTGTTCACCCACGGCGGCAGCCAGGC
>JANPKF010000087.1:0-3227 GCA_031425895.1 Caulobacteraceae bacterium
GGTCGAGCAGACCCTGGCCCAAGCCGACGGTTTGCCAGTCCCGCTTGAGGGGCTGGCCAATGCCTGGTTCGCCTCAGTGACGGTCGGAGGCGATATGGCTTCGATCCACATCGTCCGGACCGAGCGCTGACTACTCCCGCCGCAAGGCTTCGATCGGATTCAGTTGCGCCGCGCGCCACGCCGGATAGGCCCCGAACACCAGCCCGACCAGCATCGAGAAGCCCAGCGCCGTCGGCACCGCCCAGCTGGCGATGGCCATCGGCCAACCGGCGAGGGCGGACATGGCCATGGCGCCGCCGACGCCGATGAGCAGGCCGATGACCCCGCCGGCGAAGCTGAGGACCACGGCCTCCAGAGCGAACTGGTAGAGGACCCAGGCGCGTCTCGCCCCGACCGCCATGCGCAGGCCGATCTCGCGCGTCCGCTCCGTCACGGCGACCAGCATGATGTTCATGATGCCAATGCCGCCGACCAGCAGGGACACCGCCGCCACGGCGGCCAGCAGGCCGGTGAAGGTCTTGATGGTGGCGCTCATGGCTTCCATGATCGAGGCCATGTTCTGGACGCTGAAGTCGTCCTCGGCGCCCTGGCGGATGCGGTGGCGTTCGCGCAGCAGGTTGGTGACGTCTTCCTGCACCCGGTCGAGGTCCTCGGCCGTGGCCGCCTTCACATAGATGGTCTGTACGTTGTCGCCGCGCACGCGGCGGCCGACGATGCGCGAGCGCACCGCCTGCAGCGGACCAAGGACGATGTCGTCCTGGTCCTGGCCGAGGCCGGACTGGCCCTTGGAAGTTAGGACGCCGATGATCTCGAACGGCACCGTGCCGACGCGCAGCCGTTTTCCGACCGGGTCGGCGTCGCCGTACAGCTCCTTCGCCACCGTGGCGCCGATAACGGCGACCTTGCGGCCCTGGCGGGCCTCACGCTCGTCGAACATCCGGCCCGAAGCTATGGTGAGGTCGCGCGCGATCAGATAGTCGGGGGTGACCCCCTCGACCCGGGTGTTCCAGTTGCCGCCCTCTGCGGTCAGCTGGGCGCCGCCGCGTACGGCGGGGGCGACGGCGGCGACGTTCTCGATCTGGGCCTTGAGGGCCCCGGCGTCGCCGTCTGACAGCGAGACGCCGGTGCCGGCCCCCTGGCTGACCAGGCCGCCGCCCGCGCCGCGTGAGGCGCCTGGGCTGATGATCAACATGTTGGAGCCCAGGCCGCCGATGGCGCTGGTAACCATCTGTTGGGCGCCGAGGCCGATGGAGGTCATCATCACCACGGCGGCGACGCCGATGACGACACCGAGCGAGGTCAGGGCGCTGCGCATCGGGTGGGCGACGATGGCGCCGGTGGCGAAGCGGACGAGGTCGATGGGCTTCATCGTGTCGAGGCCCCGTCGTCGCTGACGATCTGGCCGTCGCGGAAGGTGACGCGGCGGCGCGTCTCGGCCGCCACCTCCCGGTCGTGGGTGACGATGACCAGGGTCAGGCCCTCGGCGTTGAGCTCTTTGAAGAGGTTCAGCACGTCCTGGCCGGTCTGGGTGTCGAGGGCGCCGGTCGGCTCGTCGGCGAGCAGGAGGTCAGGCTGGTTGGCCAGGCTGCGGGCGATGGCGACGCGCTGCTGCTGGCCGCCGGACATCTGTGTCGGGCGGTGGCCCATGCGGCTGCCGAGGCCCACCCTGTCGAGCAGGGAGGCGGCGCGGTCCCGGCGTTCGGCCGGATCGATGCCGGCGTAGACCATCGGCAGTTCGACGTTCTGCAGGGCGGAGAGGCGGGGCAGCAGCTGGAAGGACTGGAAGACGAAGCCGATCCGCCTGGAGCGGAAGGCGGCCAGGTCGTTGTCGTCAAAGGCGCCGACATCTTCGCCCTCGAACAGGTAGCGGCCGGCTGAGGGACGGTCGAGGCCGCCGAGGATGTTCATCAGCGACGACTTGCCGGAGCCTGACGGACCGATGACGGCGACGCTGTCGCCGCGCTCGATGGTGAGCGAGACGCCGGCCAGGGCGTGGACCGTCTCCTCGCCCATGACGTAGGTCTTCGTCAGACCCTCGAACTGGATCACTACAGCCCCCGAACCCGGCCGCCGCCGCTGGACAGTGGGCTGCGCGCCGTGACCTTGGCCTTGGGGCCGCCGCCGGTGATCACGGCGACGCCGTCCTTGATGGTCCCCGAGCGGTCGATGACCTCGGTAAAGCTGCCGTCCGTGGCGCCGACCATGATCTGCACGGGCGTCGGCTTGCCGTCTTTCAGGATGTAGACGACGCCGCTGGTCATGCCGCCCTGGCCGCCGCCACGACCGCCCTGACCCATGCGGGCGCGCAGGGCGACGAGCCTGGTCTTCTGTTCGGGCTTGAGGATGGGGTCGAGGGCCTTGAAGGCCTCGTCCATGATCTTGCGGCGCTCGGGCCCTTCGGCGGCGCGCATCCTGGTCTGCGCCTCGGCGAAGATGGCGTCGGCCTTCTTCTTCTGGCCGGCGTCGAGGTCCAGCTGCTCGGCGACCCGGGCCATGCGGTTGCCGCCGCCCTGGCGTCCGCCGGCGCCTTGCTGACGCTGCTGACCACCACCGGGGGCGCCACCCATGCCGGGCGTGCCTCCCATCGGGCTGGCCGTGCGCTGGGCGCTGGCGGACGCATCGGGCGGGCTCCAGCGCAGGGCGGCGGCCGGGACGCGCAGGACGCCGCGGCGCTCTTCCAGGACGATGTCGGCGTTGGCGGTCATGCCCGGCAGGAGCTTGCCGCCCGGATTGTCGGCCTCGGCGATCACCGTATAGGCGACGACGTTGTTGGCGGTTTCCGGCTGCTTGCGCACCTGGGTGACGACGCCGGTGAAATTGTCATCCGGGAAGGCGTCGACGGTGAACTTGACCGGCTGGCCCTCGCGCACACTGCCGATATCGGCCTCGTCGACGCTGATCTTGACCTCCAGCTTGGAGAGATCCTGGGCGATCTGGAACAGGATGGGGGCTGACAGGCTGGCGGCGACGGTCTGGCCCGGCTCGATCTGGCGGTCGGTGACGACGCCACTGATCGGGGCGACGATGTTGGTGCGGCCGAGATCGACGTTGGTGGCGTTCAGCGCGGCGCGGGCCGAGGTGACGCCCGCCTTGGCGGAGGCGACGGACGCCTGGGCGGCCTTCCAGGTGGCGAGATCGGCGTCGAGCGCCGCCCTGGCGGTGATGCCCTTGTCGAAGAGGGTCCTGGTGCGGTTGTAGTTGGCGCGGGCGACGTCGGCCTGGGCCTG
>JANPKF010000088.1:0-4380 GCA_031425895.1 Caulobacteraceae bacterium
GCCGCTGCCTACAACGCCGGCCCGGGACGTCCGGCGCAGTGGATCACCACCTGCGGCGACCCGCGGACCGGCGGAACCGACCCGGTGGACTTCATCGAGTGCATCCCCTTCAGCGAGACCCGCAACTACGTCATGCGGACGCTGGAAACGATGCAGGTCTACCGGGCGCGACTGAACGGCGGGACCACGCCGCTGTCGCTGGCGGCCGATTTGCGGCGAGGCGCCTGAGCCGGAAAGCGGGGACACATTGAAGTGCCATGGCCACGGCGCCCGCACCCGCGCCGTCGGAGGGTGGCAATTCAATGTGTCCCCTCTGTCCGCGTCGGATCACGGCTTCACCCGAATCTCGTACAGCTTGGGCCAAAGCTTGCCGGTCACCAGCACCCGCTTGCCCTTGGCGTCATAAGCGATCCCGTTGAGCACATCTTCCGAACCGGTGCGCTCAGCCGCCGGCAGCAGCCCCGTCATGTCGATCCACGCCTTCACCTTGCCTGTCCCGGGATCGATGCGGGCGATCCAGTCGGAGCCCCAGATGTTGGCCCAGACCTCGCCCTCGACCCATTCGATCTCGTTGAGATTGAACACCGAGCCGCCGCCGTCGGTGACCCGCACCCGACCGGTCTCGGCATAGGTCTCGGGATCCAGAAAGCGCAGTTCATCGGTCCCGTCGCTCATGATCAGGCCTTTGCCGTCGTGGGTGAGGCCCCAGCCTTCGCCCTGATAGGTGAAGGTAGATTTCGGCGAGAAGGTCTTGAGATCGTAGACAAAAGCCAGTCCATCCCGCCAGGTGATCTCGATCAGCCGGTCCTTCCAGGCGACGATGCCCTCGCCGAAGTACTTCGCTTCGATGTCCCGCTGCTGCAGCACCTTGCCGGTGGCCGGATCGACCTTGCGGATCGAGGAGCGGCCGTGCAGGCCGGTGCTCTCGTAGAGCACCCCGTCCTGAAACAGCAGGCCCTGGGTAAAGGCGCCGGGGTCGTGAGGGAAACTGGCGACGACCTCATAGGACTGGATCGGCGCGCGGTCCTGGGCCGCCGCCGTAACAGGGACCAGCAGAAGCAGGACGGCAAGGAAGCGGGCGAGCAGCAAGCGTGATCCCTCAGGCAGCGCGGCGGGTGACCAGAACCGGCCCATCCTCGGTGTCGATGAAGGCGCCGTCGAGGCCGAAAACCGTGCGCAGGATGGCGGGGCTCAGCACCGCGCGCGGCGGCCCGTCGGCGGCAACCGCGCCCTCGTGCAGGACGATCAGCCGGCTGCAGACGCGGGCCGCTAGGGGCAGGTCATGCAAAGTCAGGACCACGGCGGCGCCCCTGGCCGCTTCCTGGGCCAACAGATCGAGGGCCAGGAACTGGGCGTCCGGGTCGAGGCCGGCGGTCGGCTCGTCGGCGACCAGCAAAGGCGCGCGGGTCGCGAGCAGGCGGGCCAGCAACACCCGGGCCCGCTCACCACCAGAGAGGTCAAGCACGCCCCGGCCCTCGAAACCGGCCAGGCCGACACGGGCCAGGCAGGCGGACGCCAGCGCCTGCGCCTGGCCCTCGGGCAGGTCGGGCGCGCCGAGCTCCACAATGCGCAGCGCGGCAAGGTTCCAGCCGACGCGGCGCTCCTGAGGCAGGTAGCCTGCGGCGCGGGCGCGATCGGCGGGTTTGAGGTCGGAGACCGGCCTGCCTGCGAGGATGACCTGGCCCTGCTGGAGCGGCAGCAGGGCCAGTCCGGCGCGCAGCAGCGTGGTCTTGCCGGCGCCGTTGGGGCCCAGCACCCCGACCATCTCGCCCGGCGCGACCGACAGGCTGACGCCCTTGAGGACGACCCTACCCGACGGACCGGCGTGGACGCTCTCGAACGACCAGCTCATGCCCGCCAACTCCGCGAGGCGCGCCAGGCGACGAGGGCGAACAGCGGGGCGCCGACCAGGGCGGTGACGACGCCGAGTTTCAGTTCCTGCTCGCTGGGCAGCACCCGGCTGATCAGGTCCGCGGCCGTCAACAGGATGGCGCCCGCGACGGCGGACGGGATCAGAAGCTTGCCGGGATCGTCGCCGGCCAGGCGGCGCACCAGATGGGGCGCGGCCAGGCCGACGAAGCCCACCACCCCGGCGGCGGCGACGGCGGCTCCGGTCATCAGGGCGGCGCCGGCCACGGCGGCGGTGCGCAGGCTGGCCATCGGCAGGCCACTGAGCGCCGCCGTCTCTTCGCCGAGCGTCAGCATGGTCAGGCCCCGGGCCGACCACAGGCAGAGGGCGGCGCCGAGCGTCATGGGAACAAGGGCCCGCAGGATGTCACCGAAGTCACGGTTGGCCACCGAGCCGAGCAGCCAGTTCATCACCTCGGCCGTGGCCACCGGCGAAGGCGAGAAGTTGAAGATCAGGGCCGTGAGGGCGCCGCCCAGGGAAGACAGGGAAACGCCCAGCAGGATCAGCGCCTCCGGCTCGCGGAACCGCGCCGCCAGTCCTGAGACCAACAGACCGGCCGCCAGGGCGCCGACCAGGGCGCCGGCCTCGACCGCGCCGGTGATCGCCGAGGCGCCGAGCGCGATCGTCAGGGCCGCGCCGAGGCCGGCGAAGGCCGAGACGCCCAGCACGCCGGGGTCAGCCAGCGGGTTGCGCAAAAGGCCTTGCAGCGCCGCCCCGGCCAGGCCCAGGCCGCCGCCGATCAGCGCCGCCATCAGCGCGCGCGGCAGACGGATGGTCCACAGCACCTCGCCCGGCGGCGAGGCGGGATGGGCGAAGGCTTCCGCATACTGGGCGGCCGTCAGCGTCGTTTCGCCGAGCAATAGCCCGGACAACAGCACGAGGATCAGGACGGCGCCAAGCGCCAGCGTCGCCGTGCGGCTCATCGCGGCGCCGACCTTCCTGGAGCGGATTGGGCCAGGGTCTCGACCCCTTCGGCCGCGAACCAGGCCGGGCAGCTCAACACCGAGGCCGGCAGGCTGGCCAGGGTCTGCTCCGGCAGTCGCTTCTGCAGCGCCCTGTGACGCCCCATGCCCCAGCGCTCGAAAGCGCCAGACATCCGGTCGAAGAAACCGAGCACGAAGCCGCGCGGTGGCCCCAGCACGACATCCTCCAGCCGCACCGGCGCGAACCCGGCCTGCGGCGCGGCGTTGGCGAGGCCGGCGGCGGCGAGGATGCGATCAATGAAGGTCCCCTGCCCGGCCGTGTAACCGCTGGGGGTCAGGTAGAGGCCCCTCCGGCCCTTCCAGGCGTCCTTTGAGTCCGCCAGCCGCCGGTCCATGTCGGCGACGATGGCCTCTCCTTTGGCTGACGCGCCGAGGGCGGCGGCGACGGTGCGCACATTGGCCCGAACCCCATCGAAATCCATGGCGTCCTCGATTCTCACGACCTTGACCCCGTGGGTGGCGAGGGCGGCCTCCAGCCGGGCATCCCCGCCCCAGTAGCGGACGGCCAGCGTGGGCCGGGCCGCCAGAATGCTTTCCGTGGTGATGCGGCGTTGGGGCAGGCCCTTGGTGAGCGCGCGCAGGTGGGAGTCGGCGTCATCGGCGCGGTAGCTTACGCCGACGATGGTTTCACGCGGGCTGAGCGCGAGGACGTACTGGTCGGCGCACTGGTCGAGGGAGACGACGCGGGGGCTGGCGTGGGCAGCTGTAAAGGCCAGGCACCCCAGACTGACCAGTCCGACAATCGAGCTGGCCTTTGGCACCCCTATCCCCTCCACCGCTCTTCCCGGCGAATGCCGGGACCCAGATTCATCCATGGAGCCTGCAGCAGATACCCAAACGACCGCGCCGCGTCATCTGGGGCGGAATGAAGCCTGCAAAAATGTCTTCTTTGGTGACTGTCTCGCGCAGCGTGACTGTCACCGTTCAGCGCGGACGGTGACAGTCACCCGGCTGCGCCGGTGGACAGTCACCAAGCTCAGTCCGCCACCAGCCCGTGCAGCATGCCGTCGAGCAGCACCTGGCGCAGCTCGTCGCTTTCGGCCCAGTTGAACTTCGGCTTGATGATGATCAGTGAGACCAGACCGTGACAGGCGGCCCACAGCGCCTGGGCCGCGCTCTGGGCCGAGCCTGTGCGCAGACGGCCGGAGGCGGCGATATCGGTCAGGGCGTCGATGAACTTCTGGAAGCAGAGCTCGCCAAGATGCTCGGTCGCCTCGGTCTTTTCCTCGCTCATCACACCGGAGGCCCCGCAGAACACCAGCTGGTAGGCGTTCGGGTTTTCCAGCGCGAAGGCCATGTAGGCTTCGAGCATCATCCGGACCTTGACCACCGGGTCAATCGGCCGGGCGGAAATCTCGCTGTTGATCTCGAGCAGGCGGTTGATCGCTCCGTCGCTGATCTCCAGCAGGATCTGGTCCTTGTCCTTGAAGTGCATGTAGAGCGCGGTCGAGGAGACCCCCACCTCGTCGGCGATCTTGCGGATCGTCG
>JANPKF010000089.1:0-1836 GCA_031425895.1 Caulobacteraceae bacterium
CGGGCGTTTGGCGGCGGGCGGCGGCGGCGTGGCGGGCTTGGCGGACGGCGGCTCCGGAACCGGCAGCGGCGCCGGGTTGATCACCACCGGCGGCGGCGCCTGCACGGTGGGCGGCGGCGCGGCGGCCTTGGGCGCGGCGGCTTTGGGCGCCGGCGGCACGGCGGCCTTCGCAGCCGGTGTGGCCGCCTTCGGTGAGGGCGCGGGGGTGGCCGGGGCCTGGCTGGTCGGAGCCGGTATTTCGGTCGGAACCTGAGCGGGGCGCAGATCAGTCGGAGCCGGAGCCGGGGCGGCCTCTGGCGTCAGCGGCGGCTGGCTGGCCGGGACCGTCTGCTGGACCGGGGCGGGAACCACCTGCGGCGCGTCGGGGTCCTTGCGCAGCAACAGGCCGATGACGACCGCCGCGACGGCGGCGACGACCAGGCCGCCGGCCACCATCGGCAGCAGGCCGAGCTTGCGTCCCGGTTTGGCGACAGCCGCCGGGCGGACGGGGACAAAGGCCTCTTCCGGGGCCGAGGCGACGGGCGCGGCCGGCCGACGGGCCGGCTCGACTGTCGGCGTCCTGGCGGGCTCAGGCGCAGTCGGCGGCGCCTCTGCGATCGGCACGGGCGCGGCCGGGCCACGCACCATCCGCTCAGGGGCAGGAGCCGGCTGCGGCGCCGGACGGGGCCGGAGCGACGGGCGCGGGGCCGGGATCTCCGGCTCCGGCGAGGACAGGGGCGAGGCGGCCGGCATCGCCCTGAAGGCCGGGCGAGCCTGAACGGGCTGCGGTCGGCCGGCCACGCCGAGGGCGCGCAGGGCGGTCTCGTCCAGATCGCGGTCCAGGGAGATGGGGCCCGCGGTCGGGACCACCCCGGTCGGCTTGCTGGGGGCCCAGGGCCGGGCGTTGGGAATGGCCGATCCGGTCAGGATGCTGCTCTCCCGCGGCGGCGCCGGCGGCGGTGCGGCGGGCTCGGGCGCGCGGCGCAGGGTCGGCGGGGCCATGCTGGGCACGGTGCTGGTCTGCATGTGGGGTTTCGGCTTGGGCGGCGGCGCCTTGGGCAGCGGCCCCATGGTCAGGGCCACGCCCCGCGCCCGCGCCCAGCTGCCGGGCGTGCGGTCGCCCTCTGGCGGAGCGGCCTGGGGCGGGGCGGTCTGGGGCGGGGCGGTCTGGGGCGAGGCCGTTTCGGGAGCAGCCGCGTCCTTCGCCGTTTCCGGGGTCTCTTTCGAGGTCAGGTCGTCCGGGTCTTGGGGCGTGTCGGCGGGCGTCATCGAAGTCCTTGGGCAACCAGTCGTCGGGTTGAGCGACGATCTATCGCCCATTTCCACCAATTGGGTCCAGTCTGGCGCCGGATTTCGCCGCAACCAAGGCGCCAGAATGAACGCCCTCCGCCGGCCCTTGCCTTCAACCGCATCGCGCGCCCTCTTGCGAAAACCCGAGCGGGGCGCGAGAGGATAGGGCCATGAGCGAAGACCTGATCAAGCCGCCCCTGATCCTGGAATGCTATCCGACCAACGAGCGGCCGCCGGACATCGTGCCCGGCCGGCCGCAGCGGGCCTGGATGGACGCCTTCGCCGAGCGTCACCCCTACCGCTGCCTGCCCCTGACCATGGCCAACACCACCGGCTGGGAAATCCTCAACCCGGTCGGCTTCACGGCCGAATGGAACGGCGGGGCCCACCAGGACTGCATCACCTTCACGCCGGACCAGCAGCACCCGGGCTTCCACGATCTGGTGAAGAGCCATTTCTCGCGCGGCATCATCACCTTCCACACCGGCTATCTGTTCAAGACCCCGCCGGGCTGGTCGATGTGGTGCGCCGGCCCGCCCAACCACATCAAGGACGGGGTCCAGCCCC
>JANPKF010000090.1:0-3032 GCA_031425895.1 Caulobacteraceae bacterium
CGATGTCACCTATTTCAGCGGCTATCAGAGCATCGTTCAGGACGGCGCGGACACCCTGGTGACGGTCGGCACGGGCGCCGCCGTTCGGCTGCTGGGCGTCAGCGCCTCGGCTATCACCGACGCCAGCTTCCTCGGCCTGCCGCCGCCGCCGCCGCCGCCAACCCCCGAAGGCTACGACCGCCTGCTGCTGGGGACCTACGGCGCCAACACCATCAGCGGCGATGGCCGCGCCGAGGTGATCCGCGGCCTCGAAGGCAACGACACCCTCAATGGCCTGGGCGGCAATGACCGCCTCGAAGGCGGCGACGGGGCCGACAAGCTGCTGGGTGGCGACGGCGACGACATCCTGGTCGGCGGCGCCGGGCAGGACACCCTGACCGGCGGAGCCGGCGCCGACGTCTTCGTCTTCGGACCCGGCGACGGGCCCAACACGGTCGCCGACTTCGTGCAGGGCGTCGACCGGCTGGATGTCACCGCCTACGGCGGCTACGCGGGCAAGAGCCAACTGGCCGGCGGGGCCAAGATCCTCTTCAGTGACGGCGGCTATGTGGTGCTGACCGGCGTGCAGGCCAGCAGCCTGACCGACGCCGACTTTATCGGCCTCGGCGCGCCGCCGCCGCCGCCGCCTCCGCCACCACCCCCTCCGCCTCCGCCGCCTCCCCCGCCGCCTCCGCCGCCTGTGGAAGTCTTCACGCCGCTGGTCGGTACAGCGGCCGACGAGACCCTGACCGGCACGACCGGGCGGGATCACATCGAGGGCCTCGGCGGCGCCGACACCCTGTTCGGCCTGGACGGCGACGATTGGCTGGAGGGCGGCGACGGCGCCGACACCCTCCACGGCGGCTCCGGCATCGACCTGCTTTCGGGCGGGGCGGGCGACGATGTCGTCATCCTGGCGGCCCGCGGCATCCTGGCCGGCGTCCAGGTCGACGGCGGCGTGGGCTACGACACCCTCGATCTCGGCGCGGCGACCGGCGCCCTCTATTTCACCCGGGAAGCGTCCGGCCTCATCCGCCTCGGCAGCCTGACCGCCACGGGCATCGAGAAACTGGTCGGCGGTTCGGCCGCCGACAACTTCACGATCTCCGACGCCAGCGGTCCGCTGGCCATGCATGGCGGCGGCGGCGGCGACTACTTCACCACCGTCAACAGCCTGCTCAGCGCCTATGGCGGCGAAGGTTCCGACACCGTCACCTCGATGACCGGCGGTTACGCCGACCTTGGCGCGGGCGACGACCAGCTCATCCTCAAGGGCCAGGCCAGCGGCGATGCCCTGACCGGCTTCGCCATCGGCGGCGAGGGAGCCGACCGTCTGTACCTTACCGGCGCCTTTACCGTCGATCTCGCGGCCGGAACGGCCGTCTCCGGCGTCGCCAGCTACACGATCTCCGGCTTCGAGACGGTGATCGCCAACATCACCGATGGCCAGACCACCGTGCTGGGCACGGCCGGCGCCGACAGCCTTGAGGTCGCCACCTGGCAGGACGCGGGTTCCGGCGGCGCGATCTTCGACGGCCGGGACGGCGCCGACATCCTGACCGGCGGCCGTGGCGCTGACCAGCTGATCGGCGGGGCGGGCGATGATGTCCTCGACGGCGGCGACGGCGACGATGTGCTGACCGGCGGCCTAGGCGAAGACTCCCTGACCGGCGGGGCGGGCGCGGACCGTTTCGTGGCCACCGTCGGCGTGGGAGGGGACACCGTCCTCGACTTCCAGGTCGGCGTCGACAAGATCGACCTGACCGCCTTCGGCGGCTACCAGCAGCTGTACGACCACACCGGCGCCGCCGTCCTCAAGCTGGCCGACGGAACCTTCCTGCGCCTGGCGGGCGTCACGGCCGCCAACCTGACCGCCGCCGACTTCATCGGCCTGCCGGTTCCGCCGCCGACGACCGGCTCGGAGCGCACCCTGACGGGAACGGCCTCGGCGAACACCCTGACCGGCGACGACCGCTTCGAGACCCTGCTCGGCCTGGACGGCAATGACACCCTCAACGGCCTGGGCGGCGGCGACCGCCTGGATGGCGGGGCCGGGGCCGACAAGCTGAACGGCGGCGACGGGGACGACGTCCTGATCGGCGGGGCCGGGCAGGACACCCTGACCGGCGGCGCGGGTGCGGACATCTTCGTCATCTGTCTGGGCGATGGGGTGAACACCATCACCGATTTCGTGGTCGGGACCGACAGGATCGATGTCTCGGCTTTCGGCGGCTACACGTCCAAGAGCCAGCTGGCGGCGGGCGCGAAGGTCGTCTTCTCCGACGGCAGCTACGTCACCCTGACCGGCGTCCAGGCGTCCAGCCTCACGAACGCCGACTTCATCGGCCTGAGTGCGCCACCGCCGCCACCGCCGCCACCGCCGCCACCGCCACCACCGCCTCCATCACCTCCACCTCCACCTCCTCCACCACCGCCTCCGCCTACGCCGCCTCCGACGTACGTCCTGCAGACGGGCACGTCGGGCGGCGAGACGCTGACCGGCACGACGGGCCGCGATGAGCTCCAGGGGCTGGGCGGGAACGACATCCTGATCGGTGGCGACGCTGATGACCTGCTGGTCGGTGGGGAGGGTGACGACGCCCTGACCGGCGGCGCGGGATCCGACATCCTGACAGGCGGGGTCGGCGTTGATCGTTTCGTCGCCCTGGCCGGCGGCGGGGTCGACACCGTGACTGATTTCTTGGTCGGGACCGACAAGCTCGACATCACCGGCTTTGGAGCCTGGAGCGCGGCTCAGGATGGCGCCGACGCGGTGGTGACGGTCGGAACCGGCACGGGGATCAGCTTCCGGCTGACCGGCGTGCAGGCCGCCAGCCTCAACGATGCGAGCTTCCTGGGCTTGCCGCCACCCCCGCCGCCTCCGCCCCCGCCGCCGCCTCCTCCTCCGCCACCACCACCACCCCCGCCGCCGCCTCCGGCCGGACCCGGCTCGGAACGGACGCTGGTCGGTACGGCCGGGGCCAACATTCTGAGCGGCGATGATCGCTGGGACCTGATCCAGGGTCTGGACGGCAATGACACCCTCAATGGCC
>JANPKF010000091.1:0-3300 GCA_031425895.1 Caulobacteraceae bacterium
CGAACGGTATTGGCGCCGGTCCTTATCCGGGCTCTAGTGCGGGGAACAGTTTAGAACAAGTGTTTGAGGAAATCGCCATGACCGACGCCGCAGTTCCGGCGCCGCCCGAGTCGAAGCTGGCCGATCGCGCCGACGACGGTCCCGGCATCGAGCCCTTGAGCAAGGGGTTCCGGCGCTACGCGCTGTGGACGCTGATGATCATCTACACGCTGAACTTCCTGGATCGGCAGATCGTCAACATCCTGGCCGAGCCGATCAAGAAGGATCTGCACCTCGCCGACTGGCAGCTGGGCATGATGACCGGCCTCGCCTTTGCGCTGTTCTACACCGTCCTCGGCCTTCCGATCGCCCGCAAGGCGGAGAAGTCCAACCGCCCGATGATCATCGGAACCGCCCTGGCGGTGTGGAGCGGCTTCACCATGCTCTGCGGCTTTGCGCAGAACTTCTGGCAGCTGGTGCTGGCCCGGATCGGCGTCGGTGTCGGCGAAGCCGGTTGCACCCCGCCGGCCCACTCCCTGATCACCGACTATGTTCCTCGGGAAAAGCGGGCCTCGGCCATCGCCTTCTACTCGATCGGCACCCCCCTCGGCAGCCTGATCGGCATGGCCATGGGCGGTCTGATCGCCGACGCCTACGGCTGGCGCGCCGCCTTCCTCGTGGCCGGGGCGCCGGGCATCTTCTTTGCCCTGCTGACCTTCTTCACCCTGCCAGAGCCGCGCAAGAAGCTGACCGCCGTCATGGCCGCCAAGGCCACCGCCAGCGTGCCGCTGCGCGAGGCGATGCGCGTTCTGATCTCGAAGAAGACCTTCTGGCTGATCGCCTTCGCCGCCGCCATCAAGGCCTTCATCGGCTATGGCCACGCCCCGTTCACGGCCAGCTTCTTCTTCCGCAGCCATTCGGCCCAGATCGCGGACCTGTCGGCCTGGATCACCAGCGTCACCGGCTTCTCCATCGGCCCGATCGGCACCGTGGGCGTCGCCCTCAGCGTGGTCAGCGGCACGGCGGGCGTCCTCGGCGTCTGGCTCGGCGGCGTCATCGCCGACAAGCTGGGAGCGAGGGACCTGCGGGCCTATGTGATCGTCCCGGCCATCGCCTCGCTGATCACCATCCCGATCTACATCACCGCCGTCTCGGTCCCGAGCGCCACGGTCGCGCTGATCCTCCTGGCCCTGCCGGCCATCATCGGCTCGCTCTGGTATGGCCCCGTCTACGCCACCGCCCAGAGCATCGTGCAGCCGCAGATGCGGGCGACCTGCGCGGCGGTCCTGCTGTTCATCATCAATCTTGTCGGACTGGGCCTCGGGCCGCTGTTCGTCGGCATTCTCAGCGATCTCTGGGCCGGCGGCATCCTGCAGCAAACGGGCCTGACCGCCGCTGATTGCGGCAAGGCCATGCTGGAGGCCAACAAGGCGGCCTGCGGCGTCGCTCAGGCCGAAGGCTTGCGCTGGGCCCTGATCGTCTCCATGGGCTTCAACGTGCTCGCCTTCGCCCTCTTCTGGATGGCCCGCAAGACGATCCGCGAAGAGATGGTCAGCTGACGGCGGCGACGCCGACGACACCACAAAGAACAGCCGCCTCGAGGCGGAGAGGAAACCAATGAGCGAAGTCGTTGAAGGCCCGGCGCCCGCCGCCCCTGTCGAAAGCTACCAGGGCCAGGGGACCAAACCCTATCGCGCCTATGTGCTGATGGCGCTGTTGACGGTCTACACCTTCAACTTCATCGACCGGGTGGTGATCGCCATCCTGCAGGAGCCGATCAAGCAGGAGTTCGGCCTCTCTGACTTCCAGCTCGGTCTGCTCGGCGGCCCCGCTTTCGCGGTCCTCTACACCTTCCTCGGCATCCCGATCGCGCGGCTGGCCGAGAAGCACAACCGGATGACTATCCTGGCCCTCTGTGTCGCCCTCTGGAGCGGCATGACCGCCGCCTGCGGCCTCGCCACCTCCTATGCCACCCTGCTGATGGCGCGGGTCGGGGTCAGCGTCGGCGAAGCCGGTTGCACGCCGTCGGCCCAGTCGGTGATCAGCGACTATTTCCCGGCCGAGAGCCGCGCCACCGCCATCTCCATCTATGCCCTGGGCGTGCCGGTGGGCTCGATGCTGGCCGCCATCGGCGGCGGCTTGATGATGGAATACTTCGGCTGGCGCGAGGCCTTCCTGGTGCTGGGTCTGCCCGGCCTGCTGCTGGCCATCGTCATCAAGCTGACGGTCAAGGAGCCCGAGCGCGGCGGCGTCGGCGCCGCCAAGGTTGAGGCGCCCAGCTTCACCGCCGCCTTCGGCATCCTCGCCAAGAAGCCCACCTTCTGGCACGTGGCGCTGGGTTCGGCCGTGGCGTCTTTCGTCGGCTACGGCGTCGGGCAGTACCTCAATTCCTTCCTGATGCGGACGCACGAACTGACCGGCCTGCAGGCGTCTCAGCTGTCGGGCGTCGTTCTCGGCGTGGCGGCGGCCTTCGGCACCTTCTTCGCCGGCTGGCTGGCCGACCGGATGATCAAACGTCACCCCAACGCCCTGGCCTGGTTGCCGGCGCTGGGCTTCCTGATCGCCACCCCCTTCTATCTCGTCGGCTACTCGGTCTCGAACCTTTGGATCGGCGTGCCGTTCTTGGTGGTCGGGGCGATCACCCACTACTTCTACCTCGGCTGCATGTACGCCTCGGTGCAGGGCATCGTGGCGCCGCGGATGCGAGCCACCTCGACGGCCGTCCTGCTCTTCATCGTCAACCTGCTGGGCTACGGCCTCGGCCCGCCGGCCATCGGCGCGCTCAGCGACTTCCTGGCCGGCACCAATCTGCAGGCCGCCGGCCTGACCCTGGCCGACTGCGGCAAGACCATGCTCGCGGCCAACAAGGCGGCCTGCGCGGTGGGTTCAGAGTTCGGCCTGCGCTGGTCGATCTTCATCGGCCTGTTCGGCTATCTGTGGGCCGCCCTGCACTTCCTGCTGGCCTGGAAGACCCTGCGGCGCGACTGGGTCGGTTGACACGGGCGATCATGGGAGCCATCAGGCGCCCATGATCCCTCGCTACTCCCGTCCCGAGGCGGCGGCCATCTGGTCGCCGCAGACCCGCTATCGCATCTGGTTCGAGATCGAGGCGCACGCCGCTGACGCCATGGCCGAACTGGGCGTCATTCCCAAGGAGGCCGCAGCGGCCATCTGGGCCGGCGGCAAGGACAAGGTCTGGGACGCCGACCGCATCGACGAGATCGAGCGCACCACCAAGCACGACGTCATCGCCTTCCTGACCCACGTGTCCGAGGTCGTGGGCCCGGAAGCCCGCTTCCTGCACCAGGGCATGACCAGCAG
>JANPKF010000092.1:0-2489 GCA_031425895.1 Caulobacteraceae bacterium
AGCGCATCGCCGACGTCGTCCTGGTCGACGCCCTGCCCCGCAGCCACATCGGCAAGGTGCTGAAGCGGGAACTGCGCGACGCCTACGACGGTCCGGCGAAAAGCTGATGCTCATCGTCACCGGAACCGTCGTAGGCGTCGCGCAGTTCCCGCTTCAGCACCTTGCCGATGTGGCTGCGGGGCAGGGCGTCGACCAGGACGACGTCGGCGATGCGCTGGGTCTTGCCGACCTTGCTGTTGGTGAATACGCGGAAGTCTTCGGGCGTGGCGGTCTCGCCGTCCTTGAGGGCGACGAAGGCCACCGGGGTCTCGCCCCAGTCCCTGGACGGCACGCCGACGACGGCGGCCTCGACGACGGCGGGGTGTTCCACCATCACCGCCTCCATGTCGCTGGGATAGATGTTGAAGCCGCCGGAGATGATCATGTCCTTGCGGCGGTCCATCAGCTGCAGGAAGCCCTCGGCGTCGAGGCGGCCGACGTCCCCGGTGCGGATGTAGATGTCGCCGGTCTCGGGATGCACCCACTGGGCCTCGGCGGTCTTGCCGGGCTGGTTGTGGTAGCCGTTCATGGTGGCGGGGCTGTAGCCGACGATCTCGCCGATCTCGCCGGTGGGGACCTCGTTCCCCTCCTCGTCGACCAGGCGGATGATGCAGCCGACAGCCGGCTGGCCGACGGTGTGCAGCTTGTCGGGGTGCTCGTGGGCGGCCAGCATGAAGCTGCCGCCGCCTTCGGTCATGCCGTAGTACTCGATCAGGCCGCCCGGCCAGCGCTTGAGGATCTCGGCCTTCAGTTCGGCCGAGAAGGGGGCGCTGGTGCAGAACTTCATCACGAAGCTCGACAGGTCGTGGTCGTCGAAGCCGGGGAATTCCATCAGGCGGCGGTACTGGACCGGGACCAGCATGGTGTGGGTGATCTTCTGGGCTTCCGCGATCTTCAGGTATTTGGCGGTGTCGAACTTGCCCATCATGTGGACCGTGCCGCCGCCCGACAGGGTCGGGAAGAAGCAGACCAGGGTGGTGTTCGAATAGAGCGGGGTGGAGATCAGGCTGCGGGCGTCCGGGCCATAGCCGACGCCATCCGGGCGGACGGCGAGGTGGCGCCAGCGCATGCCGTGGGACTGGACGATACCCTTGGGGATGCCGGTCGTGCCCGAGCTGTAGATGATGTTGAAGGGGTCTTTCTTGCCGATGGTCACCGGGGCGGGCCTGGCGCCTTCCGCCGGCAGCCAGGCGGCGAAGCTGTCGCCGGCGTCGGACTCGTCGAGCGCAATCTTGCGGGCAGAGACCTGGTCGATGACGCCGCTCATCAGCTCGGCGACGCCCTTGTCGAGGAAGAACAGGCTGGCGCCGGAATCAGCAATCATGCCGACCAGCTGCTCGGCGGTCGAGGAGGGGGCCAGCGGGGCCGCCGCGATGCCGGCGCGCAGGCAGCCCAGGAACAGCACCGCATAGTTGATCGAGGTGGTGGCGCAGATGGCCACGGCCTGGCGCTGGGCGACGCCGTCACGCTGCAGGCCGGCCGCGACGCGGTCCATCAGGGCGTCGAGCTCGCCCCAGGTGATGGAGACGCCGTCCTGCCAGAGGGCCGGGTGGTCCGGACGGTTGGCCGCATGCTCGCGCATGATGTCGGGCAGGTTGCCGAAATCGTCGGCGCGGAACTGGTCGAGGATGGTCATCGGCGGACTCACACGGTTCCTTCTCCCGCTTGCCGGGAGAAGGTGGCCCCCGAAGGGGGTCGGATGAGGGCAGAGCGAGCGCCCGAAGGTTAGCGCTCAATCAGCCAAAATCGTCCGAAGCCGGTGCTGCCCTCATCCGTCGGCTTCGCCGCCACCTTCTCCCGACAAGCGGGAGAAGGGAACGGGAAAGGCCGGTGGTTACTTCAGGCTGGCGAACGTCTTGCCTTCGCTGGCCAGCTTTTCCAGCAGCGCCGACGGCTTGAAGAAGTCGCCGTGCTTGTCCTGGTAGTGCTTCAGGCGCTCGACGACCTTGTCCAGGCCGACGCTGTCGCCGTAGTGCATCGGACCGCCGCGATAGACCGGCCAGCCGTAGCCGTTGACCCAGACGGTATCGATGTCGGACGCCCGGATGGCCTTGCCCTCTTCGAGGATCTTGGCCCCCTCGTTGATCATCGTGAAGATGGTCCGCTCGAGGATCTCGTCGTCGCCGACGTCGCGCGGGTTGGTCCCGGCCTTGGCGGCGAAGTCCTTGATGATCTTCTCGGTGACGGGCGAGGGCTTGGCGGTGCGGTTCTCGTCGTAGTCATAGTAGCCGGCGCCGGTCTTCTGGCCGCGGCGGTCCATCTCGCAGAGCACCTCGCGGATGGTCGAACCCGAGGACTTTTCCTTGTCCCAGCCGATGTCGAGGCCGGCGAGATCGCTCATCGCGAAGGGACCCATCGGGAAGCCGAAGTCGTAGAGCACGCGATCGACGTCCCAGGGCATGGCGCCTTCGGCGACGACGGCCTGGGCCTGGCCCTGGCGGCTGGACAGC
>JANPKF010000093.1:0-2332 GCA_031425895.1 Caulobacteraceae bacterium
CGAACACGGCGGGCAGCGCGGTGCCCACCGACGAGACCAGCCCCAGCGGGGCGGTGTGGGCCCCGAGCGCGTAGTCGGGGGTCAGGGCGGTGGCGACCCTGGCCGGGTCCTGCGGTTTGACCCGCGTGTCGATACGGCCCCAGTAGCTGTAGGGCCAGCCGTAGAAGCCGCCGTCGCGGACGGATGTCATGTAGTCGGGGACCAGGTCGTGGCCGATCTCGTCGCGTTCGTTGACGGCGGTCCACAGCATGCCGGAGGTCGGTTCCCAGTCCATGCCGTTGGGATTGCGCAGGCCGGTGGCGAACAGGCGCTTGCCGCCCGTGGCCAGGTCGATCTCCCAGATCGCCGCGCGGCCTTCTTCCTTGTCGAGACCGTTCTCGCCGACGTTGCTGTCGGAGCCGACGGTTGCGTAGAGCTTCGCGCCGTCCGGGCTGGCGATGATGTTCTTGGTCCAGTGGTGATTCAGGGGACCGGCCGGCAGGTCGGTGACCTTTTTCGGCGCGGCGGTGATGCTGGTGGCCCCCGGCGTGTAGGGGAAGCTGACCACGGCGTCGCTGTTGGCGACGTAGAAGGTCTCGCCGACCAGGGCCATGCCGAACGGTGAGTTGAGGCCGGTGAGGAAGGCGGTCTTTGTCTCGGCCACGCCGTCGCCGTCAGCGTCGCGCAGCAGGCTGATGCGGTTGGCGGTCGGGGTGGCGGCGCCGGCGTTCTTCATCACCGCCTTCATCACCGCGCCCTTGATGCCCTTGCCATCTTCCGGCTTGGGCGGGGCGTTGGTCTCGGCGACCAGGACGTCGCCGTTGGGCAGGACGTAGAGCCAGCGGGGGTGATCCAGGCCGCCGGCGAAGGCCTCGACCTTGAGGCCGGCGGCGGCGGTGGGCTTGTCGCCGCCCGGCCAGCCGACCGCCTTGCGGGCGTTGATGGTGGTGATCAGGGCCTTCTGCGGCTCGCCGATGGTCGGGTCGGGGCCGTAGGTGGCGGAGGCGGGCAGGTCGGTCTTGCCGGCGCAGGCGGCGAGGGCGAGGAGCGAGGCGCCGAGCAGGGCGCGGGCGGGGATGTTCACAGGCGGACGTCCTTTGGCCGGCGTATCCGGCCAAGGCAAAGCGCCCCGCGTCTGGGCTTGTTCCGTCAGCCGCGGGGCTGGCGCAGGCGGGCGGTGAAACGCTGGGCGCCGGCCGGGTAGAGGAAGCGGGCCCTGGTCACGCAGGCGCCGGACAGCCAGGTCTTGCGCTCAAGGCAGAGCAGCGCCGAACCGGTTGAAATTCCTAGCCGTTTGGCCGTCTGTCCATCGGCGGCGAGGGCGGTGATGGCATGCTCGGCCTCGGTCCAGGCGACGTGGGTCAGAAGCCAGGCGCCGGGCGCGTCATCCTCGAACCGTTCGCGGGCGGCGGCGGGGGCGGCCTCGAGGTTGATCAGCCGCTCCTCGAGGGCGTGGGGCTGGCCGTCGGCCAGGTGCAGGCCGATGACCAGCAGGATGGGGGCCCCTTCGGCAACGCCGAGCGCGGCGGCTTCCTCGGCCCGCGCCGCGTCTTCCCGGCGGGCCAGGCGGCGGAAGGCGTATTCCCGGCCCGAGCTGCGGACCTCGGCGGCGACGTCGCGGATCTCCAGGACGGTTTCCTGCACCGTGCGGCGGGCGACGAAAGTGCCGGCCCGCTTGCGCCGCTGGACCATGCCGGCCTCGGCCAGGGCGCCCAGGGCGCGGCTCACTGTCATGCGGGCGCAGTTCCACTCGGCGGCGAGCTGGGTCTCGTTCGGCAGCTTCTCGCCGGGCTTGTAGATGCCGGCGAGGATGTCGGCTTCGAGGCGGGCACGGATGGCTTCGTGGAGGGGCTGGGTCATGCGGTGAGGCCTTTGAGGACGGCGCTGTAGCGGGCGTTGAGGGCGGATCGGTGGATATGGCGGCCGTTCTCGACCACGCGGCGGCCGCCGGCGTAGACGGCGGCGATGGCGGAGCGGCCCTGGCTGAACACCCAGGTGTCCAGCGCCAGGTCGTCGGTGCGGCCGGCCATGTCGGGGTGGTCCATGCCCAGGCAGACGACATCGGCGCGATGGCCGACGGCGAGGGCGCCGAGGGGTTGGCCGAGGGCCTGGGCGCCGCCTCGCAGGGCGCCGGTGAGGAGGGCGCGGCCGGTGCTTTCGCCTTCGGTCCGGGAGAGGAGATTGCGGCCGCGCTGGCTGAGGCGCTGGGCGTATTCCAGCTGGCGGAGCTCGCCGGCGGCGTCGAGGGCGATGTTGCTGTCCGTGCCGACGCCGACGCGGCCGCCGGCGGCGAGGTAGTCTGACGAGGGGAAGATGCCGTCGCCGAGGTTGGCTTCGGTGATCGGGCAGAGGC
>JANPKF010000094.1:0-3559 GCA_031425895.1 Caulobacteraceae bacterium
CGTCTCCGTGATGAAGGGTTGAGGACCCGAGCATGACTCCTCAGCTTCTCGTCACCATCCTGCTGTTCGGCCCGCTCCTCGGCGCGGCCATCGCCGGCCTGTTCGGTCGCCGCATCGGCAACATCCCCAGCCAGGCCATCACCACCGGCCTGCTGTTCCTCTCCTGCGCCCTGGCCTGGACCACCTTCTTCGGCGTGGCGCTGGGCGACTGGCCCGACTTCACCGTCAAGCTTTTGCCCTTCATCAACATCGGCGACTTCCAGTCGGCCTGGTCGATCCGTATCGACACGCTGAGCGCGGTCATGCTGATCGTGGTGACCAGCGTCTCGTCGCTCGTCCACCTCTACAGCTGGGGCTACATGGCCGAGGACGACAGCCGTCCGCGGTTCTTCGCCTATCTGTCGCTGTTCACCTTCGCCATGCTGGCCCTGGTTACCGCCGCCGACTTCATGCAGCTGTTCTTCGGCTGGGAAGGCGTGGGCCTGGCCAGCTATCTGCTGATCGGCTTCTGGTACAAGAAGCCCACCGCCAGCGCCGCCGCCATCAAGGCCTTCGTGGTCAACCGGGTCGGCGACTTCGGTTTCGCGCTGGGCATCATGACCTGCTTCTGGATGTTCGGCTCGATCGAGTTCGCCGAGATCTTCCCGGAAGCCGGCAGCTGGACCGGCAAGAGCTGGGTGTTCCTGAACATCGATTTCAGCGCCCTGGATCTGGCCTGCTTCCTGCTGTTCATCGGCGCCATGGGCAAGTCGGCCCAGTTCTTCCTGCACACCTGGCTGCCTGACGCCATGGAGGGCCCGACCCCGGTCTCGGCCCTGATCCACGCGGCGACCATGGTCACCGCCGGCGTCTACATGGTCTGCCTGCTGTCGCCGATGTTCGAATACGCCGACGGCGCCCGCACGGTGGTCACCGTGGTCGGCGCGGTCACCGCCCTGTTCGCCGCCACGGTCGGTCTCGCCCAGAACGACATCAAGCGGGTCATCGCCTATTCGACCTGTTCGCAGCTCGGCTACATGTTCTTCGCGGCCGGGGTCGGCGCCTACCAGGCGGCGATGTTCCACCTGTTCACCCACGCCTTCTTCAAGGCCCTGCTGTTCCTCGGCGCAGGTTCGGTCATCCACGGCATGCACCACGAGCAGGACATGCGGAAGATGGGCGGCCTGTGGAAATACCTGCCCTTCACCTATGCGGTGATGACCATCGGCACCCTCGCCATCACCGGCGTCGGCCTGCCGAACCTGCACCTGGGCTTCGCCGGCTTCTATTCCAAGGACAGCATCATCGAGGCCAGCTGGGCCGCCGGTCTGCACAACCCGGCCGCACAGTTCGCCTTCGTGGTCAGCCTGCTGGCCGCCTGTCTGACCAGCTTCTACAGCTGGCGCCTGGCCTTCATGACCTTCCACGGAACGCCCAAATGGGCGCACGCCGACCACGGCCATGCTGACGCCCATGCCCATGACGACCACGCCAGCCACGCCCAGCTCGAGACCCATGACGAGCCGCTGGCCGACGCGCACGCGCACGACGACCATGGCCACGGCCATGATCACAAGCCGCACGAGTCGCCGCTGCCGATGCTGATCCCGCTCGGACTGCTGGCCATCGGCGCCATCGCCGCCGGCTACTTCTTCGTCGAGAACTTCGTTGGTCACCACCAGGAAGAGTTCTGGAACGGCTCGATCTTCAACGCCGCGACCAACCACATCCTGCACGAGATGCACAATGCGCCCGCCTGGGTGCTTTGGGCGCCTCTGGTGGTCACCGCCATCGGCTTCCTGGTCGCCGTCTACGTCTACATCCTGAAGGAAGGCATGGGCGCGCGGATTGCCGCGCAGGAAGGTCCGCTCTGGCGCTTCCTCTACAACAAGTGGTTCTTCGACGAGCTGTACGACGCCACCTTCGTGCGCGGCGCCAGGTTCCTCGGCGACCTGTTCTGGAAGGGCGGCGACCAGAAGATCATCGACGGCCTGGGTCCGGACGGCGTCTCCGCCGCCTCGATGCTGGTCGGCAAGGGCACGGGCCGGCTGCAGACCGGCTACGTCTATCACTACGCCTTCGTCATGCTGCTGGGCATCGCGGGTCTGCTGACCTACGCCCTGTTCCAGTTCCGAGGGTAGGCCAGGACCATGACCGGCATTCTCTCCCTCATCACCTTTTCTCCGCTGGTCGGCGTTCTCGCCATCCTGGCAATCAAGCTGTCTGGCCGCACCGGCCAGGCCGCGGACAACGCCGCCCGCTGGATCACCCTGACGACCACCGTGGTCACCTTCGCCCTGAGCCTGCTGATGCTGGCCCAGTTCAAGGCCGGCGACCCGGGCTTCCAGTTCCTCGAAGAGTTCCCGCTGTTCGCGGGCCTGCACTACCGGATGGGTGTCGACGGCATCTCCATCCTGTTCGTGGTGCTGACCACCTTCCTGATGCCGCTCTGCATCGCCGCCTCCTGGAAGTCGGTCGAGAACCGCGTCCCGGAATACATGATCGCCTTCCTGGTCCTGGAAGTGCTGGTCATCGGCGTGTTCACCGCGCTCGACCTGATCCTGTTCTACATGTTCTTCGAATTCGGCCTGGTGCCGATGTTCCTGATCATCGGCATCTGGGGCGGCAAGCGGCGGATCTACGCGGCCTTCAAGTTCTTCCTCTACACCCTGCTGGGCGGGGTGCTGATGCTGGCCGCGGTGCTGGCCATGATCGGGATTTCGGGCACCAGCTCGATCCCCGAGCTGATGCAGTACAAGTTCGATCCGATGCTGCAGACCTGGTTGTGGCTGGCCTTCTTCGCCTCCTTCGCGGTGAAGATGCCGATGTGGCCGGTCCACACCTGGCTGCCCGACGCCCACGTCGAGGCGCCGACGGCCGGCTCGGTCATCCTGGCGGGCATCCTGCTGAAGCTCGGCGGCTATGGCTTCCTGCGCTTCAGCTTGCCGATGTTCCCGCAGGCGTCCGAGGTCTGGGCCCCGCTGGTCTTCGGCCTCTCGGCCATCGCCATCATCTACACCTCCCTGGTCGCCTTCCGTCAGACCGACATCAAGAAGCTGATCGCCTACAGCTCGATCGCCCACATGGGCTTCGTGACGATGGGCATCTTCAGCGGCAACGACGTCGGGGTGCAGGGCGCCATCTACCAGATGATCAGCCACGGGGTGATCTCCGGCGCGCTCTTCCTCTGCGTCGGGGTCGTCTATGACCGCATGCACACCCGCGAGATCGCCTTCTACGGCGGCCTCACCCAGCGCATGCCCTGGTACGCGGCGGTCTTCCTGCTGTTCACCATGGGCAACGTCGGCCTGCCGGGCACCAGCGGTTTCGTCGGCGAGATCATGACCTTGACCGGTGTCTACCAGGCCTCGACCTGGACGGCCCTTCTGGCCGCCACCGGCGTCATCCTGTCGGCCGTCTACGCCCTGTCCCTGTACCGGCGCGTGATGTTCGGCGAGATCACCAACCCGCAGCTGGCCAACATCACCGATCTGGACTGGCGGGAGGTCACCATCTTCATTCCGCTGATCATCGGGACGCTCTTCCTGGGCGTCTATCCGCACAGCATTTTCCAATACAC
>JANPKF010000095.1:0-2205 GCA_031425895.1 Caulobacteraceae bacterium
GCTACTCCCACGGCCTTGAACAGGCGATCCACACCGGCGCGGTCCACGACCGCGCCAGCCTCCACGCCTGGATCGCCTCCCTCATCGCCCATGGTTCGGGCTGGACCGACGCCGTCCTGCTCACCGAAGCCTGGCGCGCCTCCACCGCCGCCGACGCCCCCCGCCTCGCCGACGCCGCCGAGCTGGCCGACGCCATGGCCCCGTCGCTCGAACGCCGCCGCGAGTCCCTCAGCCAGGGCGCCGCCTTCCTGACCGCCGCCCGCGCCTGGCGGACCGATGGCCTGCTCCCACCCTACGGCGATCCCACCCCCTACTGCAACGCCGTCGGGGCCACCGCCGCCGCCCACGCCGTGCCGCTGGAGGCCGCCCTCACCGCCTGGCTCCACGCCTTCGCCTCAAACCTGACCAGCATCGCCCTGCGCGCCGTGCCGCTGGGCCAGACGGACGGCGTCGCCGTCCTCGCCGCCTTGGAACCCCTGATCCTGGAAACCGCCGCCCGCGCCGCCGCCTCGTCCCTGGACGACCTTGGCGCCTGCGCCCTGCAAAGCGACATCGCCTCCATGCGCCACGAAACCCAACACGTCCGGCTGTTCATCTCATGAGCCAGAACGGCCCCCTCCGCGTCGGCATCGGCGGCCCCGTCGGCAGCGGCAAGACCACCCTGACCGAAAAGCTCTGCAAGGCCATGCGGGACCGCTGGTCCGTCGCCGTCATCACCAACGATATCTACACGCGGGAAGACGCCCTGATCCTCAATCGCCTGCAGGCCCTGCCCGAGGACCGCATCATGGGCGTCGAGACCGGCGGCTGTCCGCACACCGCCATCCGCGAGGACGCCTCGATCAACCTGCGCGCCATCGACGAGATGAACGCCCGCCACCCGGACCTCGACATCATCTTCATCGAGAGCGGCGGCGACAACCTGGCCGCCACCTTCAGCCCCGACCTCGCCGACCTGACCCTCTATGTCGTCAGCGTCTGCCAGGGCGAGAAGATCCCCCGCAAGGGCGGCCCGGCCATCACCCGCAGCGACCTGCTGATCATCAACAAGACCGACCTGGCGCCCTACGTCGGGGCCGACCTCGCCGTCATGGAAAGCGACGCGAAGGTTCAGCGGGGGACACGGCCGACGGTGATGAGCGACCTCACCCGACTGAAAGGCGTGGACGAGATCATCGCCTTCATCGTGCGGCAGGGTGGGCTTAAGTCTTCCGCCCTCTCAGCCGCAGCCGGCTGACGCCGCCATCCGGGTAGATGTTCAGCCGCACGAACTTCACCGGCCCCAGCTTCGCCACCTCGTCCCTGAACACGTGGATGTGGTCCATCGACAGCTTCACCTCGTCCAGCAGCACCGGCCAGCCCTCGGCCTCTGCGGCGATCTCTTCGACCGTGCCGTGCGCCTCCGCTACGGCCTGGATCGAGCAGCGGTCGGGGTAGTTGCCCTTGAAGTGGGCGGTGTCGACGATAATCTCCTCGATCACCCCGGCATGGCCCAGCTCCAGCACCGCCCAGTCATGGCCAGGCTCGCGGCGGCGGCGGGTTTCCCAGCCGTCGCCCATGTCCTTGCCCCGGCCGGGCGCGGTCAGGTTCTCGACGCGGCCGAAGTGCTCGTCGTTGGCGATCAGACCCCGGCCGCCGTTCTCCATGGCCAGCAGATCGAGCACCGTATCGTCGGCCACCTTCGACCAGTCCATGTGGATGGTCCCGAAGATACGGAAACGGGCGACGCCCCCGTCCGGGAAGATGTTCAGCTTCACATGGGTCCAGACGCCGTCATGCACCGCGTTGACGAAGCGCCGGTCGTTGCCGTTCAGGTCGATCTTCGGGACCAGCAGGGTCCAGACCGCGTCCTCGCCCGGGACTTCGGCGTCGGACACGCAGGCCTCCACCGAGGCGCCGGGCGGGTAGTTGCCGGTGAAGTTGCGGGTGTCGATCTCGAAGCCGTGGATCTGGCCCGGCGCACCGAGCCTGACGATGGCCCAGTCGTGGCCGGGCACCCGCTTGCGGCGGCTTTCCCAGCCGTCCATCCACTTGCCGTTGTCGTCGTACTTGCCGGGGATGAAGACCGGCTCGGCCGGGTCGATCATGCGGCTCTTGTCGGCGAAGAAGTCGTCGGTGGCTTAGACCACGGCGCCGCCGAGGCGCGGCTGGGCCAGGTCGATCAGGCCGGCGTAGGGATGGGTCACGGTTTGGCTCATCTAAAGC
>JANPKF010000096.1:0-5045 GCA_031425895.1 Caulobacteraceae bacterium
GATGCCGCCCATGGCCTCGACGGCCTCCTTGACCACCTCGCCGCTGCGCTGGGCGTTCATCCTGGCGCTCTGGGTCACCTGCCGGGCGCGCTCGGCCCCTTCGGAGCTGCGACGCACGGTGGCGGTGATCTGGTCCAGCGCGGCGGCGGTCTGCTCCAGGCCGGCGGCGCCGCGCTCGGTGCGCTGGGCCAGGTCGTCGGAAGCCACGCTGATCTCGCCGCAGCCGTTGCGGATGCTGCTGGCGGCGTTGAGAATGCCCGCCATGGTTCCCTGCAGGCGTTCGACGGCGGCGTTGAAGTCGCCCGGCATCTTGCGGGCGTCAGGTGCAAACGCGTCCTCGCGCATCCGCCAGATCAGGTCGCCGTCCGCCAGCTTTTCCATGCCTTCGCCGAGCGCGGCAACCGCGCTCTCCTGGGCCTTGGCGAAGGCGGCGGCCTCCTGTTCGTGGCGCAGGCGTGCGGCCTCGGCCACGGCGCGCTCAGCCTCCTGCTCGGACCGGCGACGCTGCCCGTCGGCCAGGTCGTGGCGGAAGCCGTCAAGGGCGCGGGCGATGGCGCCGATCTCGTCGCCGCCCTCGATGCCCGGCACGGCCTGGTCGTAGCGACCGGCGCTGAGGGTATCGACCGAGCGGGTCAGGCCGGCCAACGGCTCGCGCACCAGAGCGCGGCTGGCCAGGTACAGCGCGGCAAGCACCGCGAGGGTGATCAGGACGCCGCCGGCGAACAGGATCTTGGCCAGCGTGTCAGCCGGGCCGGTGATCGCCGCGACCGGCACATCCATGACCAGGGCCCAGGTCGTGTTCAGGGCCGGCATGGGAACAGGCCGGACGATGCGCAACATCGGCACGTCGCCGGCCTTCACGCCCTTGATCTCGACCGCTTCACCGCCGTCGAGCACGGTCTTCACGGCGTCAGCGCCTTCGTCGGCGTAGGGCTTCATGCGCAGGGCGGCGTCAGGGTGGGCAACCCACTGGCCACCGCCCGAAACCAGCATCACACGGCCACCGCCCAGCGGGTGCAGGGCGCCCAGCGACCGGGAGAGATTGCCCAGTGACATGTCGACACCGGCGACGCCGATCAGCCTCCCGTTCGACATCACCGGGAAGGCGACCGACGACATGGCGACATTGGCGCCCTCGATCGTCTCGAGATAGGGCTCGGTCAGGGCCGGCTTCTTCGAGCTGGCGGTCTCCGTATAGTAGCTTTCTTCGAAGTCGCTGCCGTCGGGCTCAAGTTCCAGACCCGGCGCCCCGCCCTTGTTGACCCAGTAGACCGAGAACCGACCGTCCTTGTTGGAGGCGTTCGCCGCGTTGTTGATGAAGGCGGCGTCATTGCCGTCCAGGGCGTTCGGCTCAGCCATGAACCAGGCGCCCATGACGCTCCCGGTCGCCAGGGCGTTCGGCTTGACGATGGCCATGAACTTGTCGCGCCCGGCCAGGCCGGCCTCATGGGCCGCGGCGATGGAGCCGCCCATGGCGCCGGCGACGGCGGCCGCGGCGTTGATGTCCGCGCCCACCTTCCCGATGGCCTCATCGGCCACGGCGCTGGCGTACTGATTGCTCAGGCCCGAAACGATGCCGCTGGTATGGACGGACACGGCCACGGCCGCCGCGATCAACAGGATTCCGATTGCAAGGCCGGAAACCAGGATCAGTTTCCAGGCGATGCTTAACCGGTGAAAGGCGGCCAAGGGAGGGCTCCAGGGTGGGAAGGTTCCCCGAGGTCATGCAGGAAGAAGCTTAACCTAAAGATAAGCATCAGCCTTTCAGTAACCACGATGACCAGACCTCCGGTCCTCATTGCGGGTTACTGAGTCGGCGTTGCACTGTTCGTCGTCTTCCGCTCCCGCCTGGCGTGACCGCATGGGCCCGGGCGGCACGGGCCCGGGCGGCGACCGAAGTAGCCGCCACCCGAGGCCTGCAGCTCAACCGGCCGGCGGGGCGAAGACGCGGAGGCGGTGGCCGTCGGGGTCGAGGGCGACGAAGGTCGTGCCGAAGGCCATGGCCGTCGGGGCCTGCAGGATGGTCAGGCCGCGGCCGCGCCAGTCGGCGTGGAGCGCCAGGACGGCGGCCGCGTCGGGGGCGGTGAAGGCGATCTCGCTGGCGCCGGACTGGCCCGAGCTCTGTGGCTCGACCGTCCGACGGGCCCAGAGGCCCAGCATGACCCCGTCCCGCAGCGGCAGCATGGCGAAGTCATCCTTCTGCTCGATGATGGGCAGCCCCAGCAACGCCTCATAGAAGGCGGCGCTGGCGGCATGGTCGGCGACGTGCAGCAGCAGGAAGTTGAAGTCCGGCATCGGAAGTCTCCTCAAAGGCGGCGCTCAGGGAAGCGGCGCCGGCGGGAAGACCTCTTAAGCAGCCCTGCTGTCAGTTTCTGTCAGGAGGCATCGCCCCGGCATCATTGCTCCGGGATGTCGCGGAGCAGGCGCCACTCCTTCAGCAGGGCGGCGCGGCGGCGGGGATAGCGCGCCGGTGTGACCTCCAGCACGCTGATGCGGTCGGTCCGGAAATGGCGGTAGCCGTGGCGCATCTCGCACCAGGCGGCCACCACCCGCACCCGGTCGTAGAAGGCCAGCACGAAGGGCCAGATGGTGCGGCTGGTCACCGCCCCCGCCTCGTCGGCATAGGCGATCCGCATCCGGCGCTCCGACCGGATGGCCTGGCGGATGGCGGCCAGCTCCGGCCCGCCGGCGGCGATCACCTCGCCGGGTCCGATCAGCAGGCCGGAGGCCTCGATCCCCGCCTTCAGATCCGCCGGCAACACCGCCCCGACCTTGGCCAGCACATTTTTCGCCGCCAGGCCCAGCGGCCCGTCCGCCCGCTGCGACACCCAGCGCGAGCCGAGCACCAGCGCCTCGATCTCTTCCTCCGAAAACATCAGCGGCGGCAGCATGAAGCCGGAGCGCAGGACATAGCCGACCCCGGCCTCCCCCTCGATGTGGGCGCCCTGGGCCTTGAGGGTCTCGATGTCGCGGTAGAGGGTGCGCAGGGAGACGCCCAGCTCCTCGGCCAGCACGGCGCCGGCGACGGCGCGGCGGTGGCGGCGCAGGGCCTGGATCAGGTCGAGGAGGCGTTGGGCGCGGGACAAAAGTGGCGTTCTATGGAGAAGGCGACAGCCCATACTGACATAGATTGACAGGGAGACATCCCTTTTGAGCGAAGGCGTCCCGCCACCGCGAGCGGCGCCTTGCGCTCCGACCGACTTGGGGCGGGGCTTCGGGGGCCTGCGCAACCGGTCTGTGGTCGTTCGCCTCGCTCCAGAGTCGCCCAAACCGGCTCGCCCTAGGCCGGCGCACGACAGCCGGCCAAGCCCTCCCGCACGAAGTTTGAACGGGCAATTACGGTCCCGCTGTCTGCCTGGCGCGGCGCAGTGTTCCCGCCCCCGCGAGACGCGCGACCAGCAAGGGCGCCAGCATATGGGGTACGGTCAGGATCGACAGGGTCATGAAGCTGGCCGCGGTGATCCGATCAATGGAGGCGGCGCGAACCTCAAGGCCGAACAGCAGGGCGGCGATCGCTCCGGCGGCCAGGGTAAGGGGGATCACAACAGGGCCCCAGCTGCGGAACGCCGCCCGGTCCAAAGCGCCCAGACTGGCGCGGAAGTGCCGGGGCGAATGAAACAGGCAGAAGTACAGGGCAAAGCCGGCGATGGGCGGCAACATGACCATCCCGATCAACGCCACCGCTCCGCCGACAGCCTGGTCCCGTCGCCCGATGCGCCAGAGCGAGACGAGCGCGATCAGAGCCAGGCCGATGGCGACCGGGGCCATCACGCTCAGCGCGTCGGTGACAAGGGATGCACCCGCACGCCCGGTCAGGCCCGCAAAAATCAGATCCAGTTGCGACCGGTGCAGCAGCGTGGGTGACGCCAGCAGCGCCAGCGCCAGCCCGGCTTCGAGCATACGGGACCCGGCGCCATCCCAGTCTTCGGCGAAATGGACGACGGCGATGGCGATGAAGGCCGCGAGGGCCAGAACCGGTTGGACCCGCCACAGGCCGTACATGACGCCGGCCAGCCCCAGATAGAGCAGAGCCAGACTGACCATGCCTGTCCACGGCCCGGAAAGTCTGGCGCGAATGAGCTCCAGGTCCAGCGCTCCATGGGGAAGACCAAACACCAGCATGGCCAGGCAGGCCAGGGTCGTCGCCACCCCGCCCGACAGGGGCAGCCCCGCCAGGAGGGCGAGCAGCGCCAGGGCTGAGGCAAGGATCAGCGGGCCTGGACCCGGAAGCCGGCCGCCCGGAGCGCTTTGCGAGGCAGGAAGAAGGGGCAAGTTGACCGCTCCGTTGCGACACCGTCCGGACAGGCCATGGGCCTGCCCGGACCTTGGGTCAGTCCTGAGCGATCAGGCCTGGACGGGCTGACGGGTTGTCGCTTCCCCGTACTCGACCTGGGATTTACGGACCGCGATCAGGTAAACCAGGATACCCAGACCGGCCTTGGCGACGATGTCGGCGATGGTGTAGCCAACCTGGACATAGGTCTCCACGGCGCCGCCACCGAGGTTGGTGTAGGGGATCATGTAGACCATCGGATAGAAGCCCCAGGAGGCGAAGGTCAGCAGCCGGGCGTGCTTGACCAGGCCGCGCACGCTCTCCGGTTGACGTTCGATCGAGGCGCCCAGGCCCTTGAACAGCTCCCAGACAATGTACAGGAACGGAATGGCGGACAGCGTACCCCAGATGCACCGGGTCATATTGTCGTCGGCGATTTCGCCCGGATAGCCCAGAACGATCATCAGGGCGGCGGCAAAGCCGAGCTTGAGCGACTTTGACATCGTCTCCTGCTGGCTGAGCCGCATGACCAGGATCAGCTCGATGAGCAGGAGCGGAACCGTCAGCAGCCAGTCGACATAGCGATAGGCGTCGTTGAAGGCCTGGCCTGTCGCGGTGATGACCCCGTTGCGCACTTCATAGGCGGCTTCCCAGCTCTCGAAGATGCGGAAGTAGTGATAGGCGGCGATGGCGCAAACGAGGCCTGAGATCGTCAGGGCTGTCTTGTAGGCGGGCCCAACCTGAGACCGACCAAACCACAGAAACACTGTAG
>JANPKF010000097.1:0-2528 GCA_031425895.1 Caulobacteraceae bacterium
ACAAGATTCCGGCCTGTTCCGATCGCCCGCCGGTGCTCAACATCGACCTCTGGGACGAACCCAATCCCGAGAACACCATCCACCGGTCGAAGGCCGTCGGCGAGCCGCCGCTGATGCTGGCCATCAGCGTGTTCAGCGCCCTGACCGACGCGGTGGCGGCGGTGGGCGGTCACCGGGTGATGCCCGATCTGGACGCGCCGGCGACGCCGGAACGCATCCTGTTCGCGGTCGAGGATGTGCGGCGCCGGGCGGCCCTCCTGTGACCGCCGCTCGCCAGTACGCGGAAAGACTCCCTTCCCCCTCGATGGGGGAAGGGTCGGGGATGGGGGTGCTCGCACCGGCCCAAAAGCGAAATTCAAAGAGGGCGCCGATGCCTCACGCGCTCTTCCACGGACACCGAGCGAACACCCCCTCCCAACCCTCCCCCTTCGAGGGGGAGGGCTATCCGTGCGCGCTGCAAGCTGTGGGGGCCCACCGATGAACTGGGCCGGGCAGGCACTGCAAACCCTGACACGCGGCGAGCCTCTCGCCCTGGTCACCGTGATCGCCGCCGAGGGCTCGACCCCGCGGGAGGCCGGGACCCGCATGCTGGTCACGCCGCTGGGCCAGTCCGGCACGATCGGCGGCGGCAATTTCGAATACCGCGCCACCCAGCAGGCCCGCCGGCTGCTGAGCCAGACCGAACGCGGCTTCGCCCTCCAGGACTACCCCCTCGGCCCCTTCCTGCAGCAATGCTGCGGCGGCCACGTTCGATTGCTGCTCGAACGGCTGGACGCTGACGACCGCGTCTGGCTCGAACTGGCCGCCAGAGCCGAGTCCGCCGGCCGCCCCTACGCCCTCAAGGCCAGCGTCTGCGGAACGCGCCTGGCCCGCGCCTTCTTCACAGATGAGACCCAGTGGGTCGGCGCCATCGCCATGGTCGACGCCGCCGGCGCCCCCCTCCCCGGCCGCCGCCCGGTCCTCTCCGACGGCGACGCCCTGATCGAACGCATCGGAGCCGCCCGCCCCCGTGTCCTGCTGTTTGGCGCCGGCCACGTCGGCCAGGCCATCGCCCGCGCCTTCGCCCCTCTGCCCTTCCGCCTCGACTGGCAGGACAGCCGCCCCGAAGCCGCCGCCCCCGGCGTCGCCATCCAGGACGAAGCCCGATTGATCGAACTGGCCGCCCAGGCGGGCCCGGACGACCTCGTCCTGATCCTCACCCACAACCACGACCTCGACTACCAGCTGACCCGGGCGGCCCTGGCGGTCGCCCCGCGATACGTCGGCCTGATCGGGTCTGAGACGAAGAAGGCGCGGTTCCTCCGCAGACTGAAGGACGACGGCGTCGATAGCGCCGGCCTGACCTGCCCGATCGGCATCCCGGGCCTGAAGAGCAAGGCGCCGGAAGTCATCGCCGTCAGCGTCGCCGCCGACCTGTTGCAGCGGATAGAGACCTGATGCTCGCTGACCTCCTCGCCTGGGCCGGTATGGCCACCCGCTGGCTGCACGTCATCGCCGGCATCGCCTGGATCGGCTCGTCCTTCTACTTCATGTGGCTGGACGCCAGCCTGCGCGCAGGCCCGGACACCCCCAAGGGCGTGCAGGGCGACCTGTGGGCGGTGCACAGCGGCGGTTTCTATCACAAGCGCAAGTACCTCTCGGTCCCGCCGGACATGCCGGACGACCTGCACTGGTTCAAATGGGAAGCCTACACCACCTGGCTGTCGGGCATCCTGCTGCTGACCCTGATCTACTACGCCGGCGCGAGCGTCTATCTGATCGACCCGGCCAAACTGGCGCTCACCACCTGGCAGGCGATCACCATCGGCACGGGCTTCCTGGTCGGCGGCTGGTTCGTCTACGACGCCCTCTGCCGCGCCATCGCCGACCGTCCAAAGCTGTTTGCCGTGGTCTGGTTCGCCGTGCTGGTCGCCGCCGCCTTCGGCCTGACCCACATCTTCAGCAATCGCGGCGCCTTCATCCACATGGGCGCCCTGATCGGCACGGCGATGGTCGGCAACGTCTTCCTCGTCATCATCCCCAACCAGCGCCGGATCGTCGCCGCCATGCTGGCCGGGCAGCCGGTCGACCCGGCCCTTGGAAAGAAGGGCAAGCTCCGCTCCGTCCACAACAACTATATGACCCTGGCGGTCCTGTTCCTGATGGTCTCCAACCACTATCCGATGGTGACGGACCACCCGCTGAACTGGCTGCTGATCGCCGGCATCGGGCTTTCCGGCGCCGTCATCCGCCACTTTTTCAACGAGAAGAACGCCGGCCGGAAGGACCCAATGATCCTGGTCAACGGCGTCGCCATCTTCATCGGCGTGATGTTCTTCGCCCTGCTCACCACGCCGAAACCCGCCGAGGCCGGCGTCACCCCCGCCAGCTTCCCGGAAGTGCAGGCGATGATCGGCAAACACTGCCAGACCTGCCACTCGGCCAGCCCGACCCACAAGGGCTTCACCGCCCCGCCGAACGGCGTCGCCTACGACACAACGGAACAGATCCGCAGCTACGCGCCGCGCATCTACGACCGGGCCGTCGCC
>JANPKF010000098.1:0-4283 GCA_031425895.1 Caulobacteraceae bacterium
GAGTACGTCGTCGACTTCCTGCCCAAGATCAAGGTCGAGGTGGTGGTCGATGACGGCCAGCTGGCCGGGGCGCTCGAGGCCATCCAGAACGCTGCCTAACGGGCCGTATCGGCGACGGCAAGATCTTCGTCTCCGACATCACCGACGTCATCCGCATCCGCACCGGCGAAAGCGGCGCTTCGGCCATCTAAGTCGTTAAACTCTCAGCATTTCAATAACCTAGGGGATAGGTTCTCATGGCGACCACCGCAAAAGACATTCTGGCGATGATCAAGGAGAAGGACGTCAAATACGTCGACGTCCGCTTCACCGACATCAAGGGCAAGCTGCAACACGTCACTTTCGACATCGACCTGGTCGATGAAGACTTCCTGGAAGACGGCACCATGTTCGACGGCTCGTCGATCGCCGGCTGGAAGGCCATCAACGAAAGCGACATGAAGCTGCGTCCCGACCTGGACAGCGCCATCATCGACCCCTTCTACCAGCAGACCACCCTCTGCCTGATGTGCGACATCGTGAACCCGGACACGGGCACGCCCTACAACCGCGACCCCCGCTCGATCGCCAAGGCGGCCCTCGCCCATGTGCAGTCGCTGGGCATCGGCGACACCGTGTTCTTCGGCCCGGAAGCCGAGTTCTTCATGTTCGACGACGTGAAGTGGTCGGTGGCGCCCAACGACACCTCCTACAGCTATGACTCGACCGAGCTGCCCGGCAACTCTTCGAAGTCCTACCCGGAAGGCAACATGGGCCACCGCCCGGGTCCCAAGGGCGGCTACTTCCCGGTCAACCCGGTCGACAGCGCCCAGGACATCCGCGGCGAGATGCTGGCCGTCATGGGCGAGCTGGGCATGAAGCCGGAAAAGCACCACCACGAGGTGGCGCCCGCGCAGCATGAGCTGGGCCTGAAGTTCGACACCATGGTGGTCATGGCTGACCGCCTGCAGCTCTACAAGTACGTCATCCACAACGTCGCCGCCGCCTACGGCAAGACCGTCACCTTCATGGCCAAGCCGATGTTCGGCGACAACGGCAGCGGCATGCACGTGCACCAGTCGATCTGGAAGGACGGCAAGCCGATGTTCGCCGGCGACCTGTACGCCGGACTGAGCCAGGAATGCCTGTGGTACATCGGCGGCATCATCAAGCACGCCAAGGCCATCAACGCCTTCTCCAACTCGACCACCAACAGCTACAAGCGCCTGGTGCCCGGCTACGAAGCCCCGGTGAAGCTGGCCTACTCGGCCCGCAACCGCTCGGCCTCGATCCGTATCCCGCACGTCGACAGCCCCAAGGGCAAGCGTCTGGAAGCCCGCTTCCCCGACCCGATGGGCAACCCCTACCTGACCTTCACGGCCCTGCTGATGGCCGGCCTCGACGGCATCGAGAACAAGATCGATCCGGGCCCGGCCATGGACAAGAACCTCTACGACCTGCCGCCCCGCGAGCAGAAGAAGGTTCCGGAAGTCTGCGGCAGCCTCAAGGAAGCCCTCGAGAACCTCGACAAGGACCGTGGCTTCCTCAAGAAGGGCGGCGTCTTCGACGACGACTTCATCGACGCCTACATCGAGCTGAAGATGGAAGAGGTCATGCGCCTGGCGCTGCACCCGCACCCGGTCGAATTCGAGATGTACTACAAGTGCTAGTCGGCAAAAGCTGAGCTAGTCTGGAAGGGCCGGAGAGCGATCTCCGGCCCTTCTTGCATCCGGAGACCGCCATGGCCGCCATCATCGTCGATCCCGCCCATGTGAATGAGTTCACCGACGCCGACGCCTTCTACGCCTGGCTGGGCAGGAACCACGACAGGGCCCCGGAGGCCTGGATCAAGATCCACAAGGTCGGGTCGGGCCTGCCTTCGATAACGGCCAAGGAAGCGGTGGATGTCGTCCTCTGCTGGGGCTGGATCGATGCGGTGCGCAAGGGGTTCGACGAGGCGAGCTTCCTGCAGCGCTACACGCCGCGCGGTCGCAAGAGCATCTGGAGCAAGCTGAACATCGACAACATCGCCCGGCTGATCGACGAGGGCCGGATGACCGGGCACGGATTGCGCGAGGTCGAGGCCGCCAAGGCCGATGGCCGCTGGGACCGGGCCTATGGGTCGGGCAAGGGGATGCCGATCCCGGATGACCTTCAGTCGGCCATCGACGCCAGTCCGGCTGCCCGGGCGATGCTGCCGAAGCTGACGGCGCAGAACAGGTTCGCCCTGGCGTTCCGGGTGCACAATCTCAAGACCGAGGTCGGGCGGAAGAAGAAGATCGCCGCGTTCGTGGAGATGCTGGAGCGGGGGGAGACGATCTATCCGCAGAAGGGCTAGGTCCCACGGACCGCAGCGCCGACGCCGAGAGGCAATCCAGGTTCACCATTACCACCCTTTCGGGGTCATCCCGGAAGACCGCGAAGCGGGCTATCCGGGACCCAGGGGGTGCGTGATTCCGCTATCCAACGCAGCTTTGGGGCCGGTGCGTTGCAACCCCTGGGTCCCGGATAAGCGCTGCGCGCTTTCCGGGATGACGGCTGTGTTGAGCTGTAACGGCTCTGCAGCTTGGGCAAGGAACGCTGCTAGCACTCACCCTGTTTGGCGACGCTGACCCCCGCCGACGCGGCGGTGCAGGCATTGCCGTAGGTCTTGCCGTCCGTCCCGCACACCGGCCGGTACTCGCGCGTGCACATCTGTGGGCGCGCCTTGCAGGTCCCCGAGCCGTCGGCGATCTTCTGCATCTCCGGCGTCATCGAACAGTAGAGCCCCTGCTGGCACTGGAAGCCGGCGATGCCGCCGCACATGCCGCCCTCGGCGACCGGTGTGCGCGGGCCGGTCGGTGGCGGGGTGGCGCCGTCGGTCTGGCAGGCGGTCAGGGCCAGGGCGGTCAGGCCGAGCACCACGAGGGTGCGAATCTGACGGATCATCGGGAGCGTCTCCTTGTTGTGGCAAGATAACGCAAAAGCCCGCTGAACGTCCCCTGAACGTCTCAGAGCAGCCAGCCGCCATAGTCGCCGGTGACGTCGCCGTTGATCTTGGCCTGGTACTCGGCGACGCCGTTGCCATCGATATCCAGCCTCACGGTGGTGATGCCGGCGGCGAAGGTCAGGGTCATCTGTCCGGCGACCTGGGTGAAGCTGGTCACCTCGTCGAAGGTCCCGGCGAACAGGGCCGAGAAGTCCATGATGTCGCCCTCGGCCGTCTGGAAGTCGTAGATCTGATCGGTTTCCAGGGCGCCGCTGAAGCTGTGTGCGACGCGGAAGGTGTCGAGACCCAGGCCGCCGCGCAGCAGGTCGTTGCCCTGACCGCCGACGATGACGTCGTCGCCGTCGTTGCCGTTGATGGTGTCGACGCCGGCCAGGCCCGACAGGAGGTTGGCGCCGGCGTTGCCCTGCAGGATGTTGGCCCCGCTGTTGCCGGTCCCGGCGGCATTGGTCGCGGCCTGCAGTTCCAGCCCCTCGACGTTGGCGGCCAGGGTCCAGCTCAGGCTGGTGCGCACGATGTCGAAGCCCTCCGCCGCCAGTTCGATCGTCTGATCGCCGGCGTCGTCGACAATATAGACGTCGTTGTCGGTCCCCCCCGACATGATGTCAGCGCCCAGGCCTCCGTCGAGGTAGTCATTGCCGTCCCCGCCGTTGATCGTGTCGACGTCCGACTGCCCGTCCATGCGGTCGTTGCCGGTCCCGCCGTTCAGCAGGTCGGCGCCCGTGCCACCGTAGAGCTTGTCGGCCCCGTCACCTCCCGACAGCTCATCGGCCCCCGCATCGCCGAACAGCGTGTCGCCGCCGGCTCCGCCGAGCAGGTCGTCGGCTCCGTCGCCGCCTTTGAGCAGGTCGTTGCCGTCGCCGCCGTCGAGGAAGTCGTCGCCGGCCATGCCGTCGAGGGTGTCCTTGCCGCCAAGGCCGGACAGGGTGTCGCCGCCGGTCCCGCCGCTTCGCGTATCATCGCCCGCCCCGCCGACGAAGTTCAGCGGACCAAGCTGGCCGAAGATGACATAGCTGGCGCCTGAGTTTGCTCCGTTGGGACTGGCGGCATGGGCCCCGATGTTCAGGTCGTCGATGCCGTCGCCATTGACGTCCCCGGCGCTAGCGACCGAGCCGCCGCTGTAGTCCCTGATCGCTTCGCCATTGATCTGGAAGCCGTTGCTCCCGTTGAGTGCGGAAAGGTTGAGGTTGGCGGCAAAGGCGGAAGTCTTGCCGAACACCACATAGGTGGCCCCGGAGTAGGTCCCGTGCGGATCCGCCAGGTAGGCGCCAATGATCAGATCGTCGATGCCGTCGCCGTTGACGTCTCCGGCGGAGGC
>JANPKF010000099.1:0-4298 GCA_031425895.1 Caulobacteraceae bacterium
TGCTGCGAGCGGCGCTCGAACACGTCCGCCGCTCGCGCACAGAGCCCGGCTGCCTTCAGCACGGGGTCGCCATCGACGCCGAGAACCCGCTGACCCTGGTCTTCTATGAAGAATGGCAGGATCGCGCGACGCTGGAAGCCCACTTCCAGGTCCCGGGCTCGCTCGCGTTCGTGAAAGCCATGCGATCGCTGGCGGCCAGCCAGACGCAGATGAAGATCCTGCCGGTCGAGTCCCGCGACTGACCAGGCGCGCGCGCCGGTGACCGCAAAGCAGGAGACCCCGCCCATGATCATCGTCGCCGGATCGATCCACATCAAACCCGGCCAGCGCCAGGCCTTCCTCGACCTCGCCTGCGCCGCCGTTGACGAAGCGCGGGCGGCCGAGGGCTGTCTCGACTTCGCGGTCTCGGCCGATGTCGCCGACCCCGACCGGGTCAACATCTTCGAACGCTGGCAGTCGGTGGAGGCGCTGGAGGGCTTCCGGGGATCTGGCATGGACGAGGCCCAGATCGCCATGATCGCCCGCGGTTCTGTCCGCCGTTACGCCGCCGAAGACATCGGCTCCGCCTGAGGCCGCCCTTGAATGCCCGCGGGGAAGTCCCCTACATCGCAGGCATGAGTTCTCCCCCCGGCCTCGAAAGCGTTGTCGCCGCCGCCAAAACCGCGGGCCCCAAGGGCCTGCCGCCGGTGCATCTGTGGAATCCCGCCCATTGCGGCGACATCGACATCGTCATCCGCAAGGATGGGCTGTGGTTCCATGAAGGCTCGCCGATCGGCCGCGAGGCGCTGGTCCGCCTGTTCTCGACCGTGCTGCGCAAGGACCCGGACGGTTTCCACCTGGTCACGCCCGTCGAGAAGATGCGCATCACCGTCGAGGACGCGCCCTTCATCGCCGTGCGGGTCGACCGCGAGGGCGACAATCTGAAATTCCTGACCAATGTCGGCGACGAGGTCATCGCCGGTCCGGACAATCCCATCCGCGTCGAGGTCGATCCCGAGACCGGCGAGCCCCGTCCCTACGTCCACGTCCGCCGGGGTCTGGAGGCGCGCATCGCCCGCCCGGTCTTCTACGAACTGGTCGAGATGGCGACCGAGCACGACACCCCCGCAGGCCCGGTGCTGGCCGTCACCAGCGGCGGGGCGCTGTTCCCCGTCGGTCCCGTCGGAGCGCACCTGACGTGAAGCCCGGCGCAGACCTGCGCGCGTGGATAAGCCACCATCTCGACCCCATCGCCGATGGCGGGACGGGGCGGCCCTACCAGTCCGACTTCGACCTCAACCCGGACATGGATCCGGGCGACATCGTCGTCACCCCGGCCGCCGTGCTGGTGCCGCTGATCGAGCGCCCAGAAGGCCTTTCGGTGCTGCTGACCCGCCGGTCCTCGACCCTGCGCCGCCATTCGGGCCAGGTCGCGTTTCCGGGCGGCCGCATGGATCCTGGCGAGACGGCCGTCGAAGCGGCCCTGCGGGAGGCGCAGGAGGAGATCGCGCTGGACCGCTCCCACGTCACCCTGGCGGGCCTCTCGACGCCCTACAGGACCGGTACAGGCTATCTGGTGACCCCGGTGGTCGGCTTCCTGCCCCCCGACCTGCCGCTGGTCGCCAGCGAGGCCGAGGTGGCCCACATCTTCGAGACGCCGTTCGGCTTTCTGATGGATCCCGCCAACTACGAAGAACGCCACTACGACCTGCCGGACGGCGGGCGGCGGCGCTTCTATGCCATGACCTGGGAGGACGAGCTGATCTGGGGCGCGACGGCCGGGATGCTGCGGGCGCTGTACGACCGGCTGTACGGGGCGGCGGTGGCCTGATCTGGATTTTGCAGCGCGTTCGTATACACTGGTAGATACGGAGATGGCGATATGAACGCGATTACCAGCAAGACCTTCAAGAGCGGCAATAGCGAGGCCGTGCGCCTGCCCAAGGATGTCGGCTTCGGCATCGGCGTCGAAGTCACTGTTGTTCGCAACCGCGATGTGATCACGATCTCCCGCAAGCGCCCATCCATCAGCGAAATGATCCAGCGGCTCCGGGAACTGCCTGTTCCGAGCGAGATCGAGGTTCGGGACCCCGATATCTTCCCAGACCGGGAAGGCCTCTGACCGATGTTCATGCTGGACACCAGCGTAGCCATCGACCTTCGCGATGGTTCGCCGGAGGTCACGAACAGGATCCAGAAACTGAAGGGGCCCGTAGTCCTGTCGATCATCACCAGGATCGAACTGGAAGGCGGCGTCCATAGAATCCCTGCCGAGACCGGGGCCCGCGGCGAGCGGCTCGACACCTTGCTGAGCGTCCTTTCAACGGTTCCCTTCGATGATCAGGCCGCCGACATCTATCGAACGATCATCGAGACCTGCGGCTTTTCCCGCCGAAAGATGGCTGACCGCATGATCGCCGCCCAGGCGCTGATCGAAGACGCCACCCTGGTCACCCTCAACCCCGACGACTTTCGTGACATTCCGGATTTGAAGTTGCTGGCCTGGTAATCCCGATAGCGCCTTTGCAGTTTGCAACACCCCGTCTATTCCATCCCCCATGTCCAAACTCCCCGACAGTATCGGCCAGCCCGCCTGGATGACCCTGCCCGCCACCGTGGCGGTGATCGAGGCGCTTGAGGCCAAGGGCTTCGCCGGTTGCGCCCGGTTTGTCGGCGGCTGTGTGCGCAACACGCTTCTGAAGACCGAGATCGACGACGTCGATATCGCCACCACCCTGACCCCCGACCAGGTCACCGAGGCGCTGGAGCAGGCGGGCCTGAAGGCCGTGCCGACCGGCGTCGACCACGGCACCATCACCGCCGTCAGCCAGGGCCGCCCCTACGAGATCACCACCCTGCGCAAGGACGTCGCCACCGATGGGCGCCGCGCCGTGGTGTCCTTCACCAAAAGCTGGAGCGAAGACGCCGAGCGTCGCGACTTCCGCCTCAACGCCCTCTACGCCGATGCCGACGGCCGATTGTTCGACCCCACCGGCGAGGGGATCGCCGACTGCCTGGCCGGCCGCATCGTCTTCGTCGGCGATCCGATGACCCGTATCCGCGAGGACTATCTGCGCATCCTGCGCTGGTTCCGCTTCCATGCCTGGTACGGCAAGGGCGACCCGGACCAGGCGGCCCTGACCGCCTGCAAGGCGCTGAAAGGCATGCTGTCCGGCCGCGCCGCCGAGCGCACCCAGAAGGAGCTCCTGAAGTTGCTGGCCGCCGAGGACCCCCGCGCCGCCCTGCGGCTGATGGCGGCGACCAGCGTGCTCTCCTCGGTGCTGCCACAGGTCAAGGCGCTGACCCGGTTCGAGACCCTGGTGGCGATCCAGACAGAGCAGCTGTTCGAAAACGACGCCGAGATTCGCCTGGCCGCCCTGCTGCCCGACGACGCCGTGATCGCCCGCGACACGGCCGAGCGCCTGCGCCTGTCGAACGCCCTCAAGGATCGCCTGATCGAGGCGGCCGGCAAGGAGCCGCGCATCGTCTCCTGGATGAGCCCGCGCGAGGCCCGGCGCACGGTCTACAAGATCGGACTTCGCGCTTTCACCGATCGCATCAAGCTGGGCTGGGCCGCCTCGACCCGGCCCTCGACCACCTCGCAGTGGCGCGGCCTGCTGGCCCTGGCCGAAACCTGGACCCCGCCGGCCTTCCCGCTGACCGGCGACGAGATCCTGGCCGCCGGCGTGCCCAAGGGCCCGATGGTCGGCGAGGTGATGCGCGAGGTCGAGGAGTGGTGGGTCGACAACGACTTCATGGACGACAAGCTGGCGGCGGTTGAGCGACTTAAAGCGGTGACGCAGGGGATGTGCTTCTAGGCTACGGCCACTTCACCGTCGGCGGCATCGAGCTGAGGATCGATTCGATGTTTCCGCCGGTCTTCAGCCCGAACATCGTGCCCCGGTCGTACAGCAGGTTGAACTCGACATAGCGGCCGCGCTGAACCAGTTGCTGTTCGCGCTCCTCCGCCGTCCATGGCTCGTGCATCCGGGCCTCGGCGATGGCCGGGTAGGTTCCGAGGAAGGCCTCACCCACGGCCTGCGTAAATGCGAGGTCGCGGTCCCAGTCGCCGCTGTCGTGGTGGTCGTAGAAGATGCCGCCGATACCGCGCGGCTCGTTGCGATGCGGCAGGAAGAAGTACTCGTCGCACCAAGCCTTGTACTTGGCGTGCCACGCCGGATCGAACCGGTCGCAGGCGTCCTTGAAGGCGGCGTGGAAGGCGATGGCGTCGGGGAAGTCTTGGCTGCGCTGGTAGCCGAGCAGGGGCGTCAGGTCGGCGCCGCCGCCGAACCAGCCTTTCGTCGTGCAGATGAAGCGGG
>JANPKF010000100.1:0-2696 GCA_031425895.1 Caulobacteraceae bacterium
CCTCGACCACCTGAGGAATCCCTCTCCCGCTCGCCGGGAGAGGGTGGCCCCGAAGGGGTCGGGTGAGGGCAGCGCCGGCTGCTCAAGCAAACCCCCAAAGCAGTGAGGGCAGCTGCCAGCCCTCAAGGGCCGGCGCTGCCCTCATCCGACCTGCTTTGCAGGCGACCTTCTCCCGACAGGCGGGATAAGGATAGGTTGCTCTACTTCACGACCGCACAGGCCACCCGGTCACCCGCGCCGCCGATCGGCTGGCTCATGTGGTCGTCCGCCCTGGCGTGCACCACCACGGCTGATCCGTCGGCGTCCTGCAGCGCCTGCCGCCCACCCGCGCCCTTCAGCGATGTCCAGGGGCTGAACACCTCCGCGGCGCCCGTGCCATCAGCCCCCACATACAGGTTCGGCAGATCGCCCGCCTCGTTGGCGTCGGGGTTCAACAGCCCATGCACCATGGTCGCCCCGCCGTGCACATGGCCGCCGGCCGACTTGAAATCGGCGCTCGAGCAGTCGCCCTTCTCGTGGAAATGCAGCCCGTGCCAGCCGGGAGCCAGGCCCTTGGTCTCGATCTTCACCAGCACCCCCTTGGGCGCTTCGGTCAGGGTCGCCTTGCCCAGGTTCTCGCCCTTGGGCCCCTTCAGATCGACCGTCACCGAAGCGGGCTGGGCCACAGCCGCGCCTGCCATCGCCAAACCGGCGCAAACAATCAGAAAACCACGCATTTTCAGGACTCCCAGGGGGTGAAACCGGCCCGCGCGGGTGGCGCCGCCAGTCATCAAATGCTAACTAACCGTGACACGTTCCGAGCCGATTCCACAGGCTCCCACCAACGGATTATCCCTCTCCTTGACCGACGAAAATCACACGCCGCCCGATGACAGCCGGCGGGGCGCCGTCAGCCCCATCGCCATCGAGGATGAACTGAGAAAATCCTACCTCGATTACGCCATGAGCGTGATCGTCAGCCGCGCCCTGCCGGACGCGCGCGATGGCCTGAAACCCGTCCACCGCCGCGTCCTGTTCAGCATGAGCGAGCAGGGACACACGCACGACAAGCCCTATGTGAAGTGCGCCCGCGTCGTCGGCGACGTCATGGGCAAGTACCACCCGCACGGCGACCAATCGATCTATGACGCCCTCGTGCGCATGGCCCAGCCCTTCTCGATGGGGCTGATGCTGATCGACGGCCAGGGCAACTTCGGCTCGGTCGACAACGACCCGCCGGCCAAGATGCGCTACACCGAGTGCCGCATGACCCGGGCGGCCGAGGCCATCCTCGCCGACCTCGACAAGGACACGGTCGACTTCAAGGACAACTACGACGGCAAGGAAAAAGAGCCGGTCGTCCTGCCCAGCCGCATCCCCAACCTGCTGGTCAACGGCTCGGGCGGTATCGCCGTCGGCATGGCCACCAACGTTCCGCCGCACAACCTCGGTGAAATCGTCGACGCCTGCCTGGCCCTGATCGACGATCCCGAGGTTTCGGTCGAACAGCTTCTCGACATCGTCCCCGGCCCCGATTTCCCGACCGGCGGCGAGATTGTCGGCCGCTCCGGCGCCCGCCAGGCCCTGATCAGCGGCCGCGGCAGCGTCATCATGCGCGGCGCCTCCAGCATCGAGACCGTCCGCAAGGATCGTGAGGCCATCGTCTTCACCTCGCTGCCCTACCAGGTGAACAAGGCCGCCCTCATCGAACGCATCGCCGAGATGGTGCGCGACAAGCGCATCGAAGGTATCGGCGAGATGCGCGACGAGAGCGACCGCCAGGGCATGCGCGTCGTCATCGAACTGAAGCGCGACGCCACCCCCGAGGTGGTCCTGAACCAGCTGCACCGCTTCAGCTCGGTGCAGACCAGCTTCGGCGTCAACATGCTGGCCCTCAACCGCGGCCGGCCGCTGCAGATGGGCCTGCGTGAACTGCTCGTCTGCTTCGTCGACTTCCGTGAGGAAGTGGTTGTCCGCCGCGCCAAGTTCGAGCTCGGCAAGGCCCGCGACCGCGGCCACACCCTGGTCGGTCTGGCCATCGCCGTGGCCAACATCGACGAGGTCATCGCCATCATCCGCAGCTCGGTCGACCCGGCCGAGGCCCGCGAACGCCTGGTCGCCAAGGCCTGGCCGACCGGCGACATGATGCCCCTGGTGGATCTGATCCAGGACCCGCGCACCAAGGTCGAGGGCGATTTCATTCGCCTGACCGACGAGCAGGCCCGCGGCATTCTGGCCCTGACCCTGTCGCGCCTGACCGGCCTTGGCCGCGACGAAATCTTCAACGAAGCCAGCAACCTGTCTGGCGCCATCGCCAAGCTGCTGGAACTGCTGTCCGACCGCGCCAACATCATGCGCGTCGTCCGCGAAGAGCTTGTCGAGATCCGCGAGAAGTTCGCCGTTCCCCGCCGCACCATCATCATCGACGGCGATGGCGACATCGAGGACGAGGACCTGATCCCCCGCGAGGAGATGGTCATCACCGTCACCCACGGCGGCTATGTGAAGCGTACCGCGCTCTCGACCTACCGCTCGCAAAAGCATGGCGGCAAAGGGCGCTCGGGGATGGCGACCAAGGAAGAGGATGCCGTCACCCGCGTCTTCTCCGCCTCGACCCACGCTCCGATGCTGTTCTTCTCTTCGGGCGGCAAGGTCTACAAGCTCAAGGTCTGGAGACTGCCGCTCGGCACCCCGACCTCGCGCGGCAAGGCCTTCGT
>JANPKF010000101.1:0-2370 GCA_031425895.1 Caulobacteraceae bacterium
TGCGGGCGGCGTAGAGGCGGCGGGCGTCCTTCAGCGGCACGACGGCGCCGGGGACGGCGGTCGGGCGGTCGAGGCGGGTGATGTCGAGGACCCGCACCCCTTCCCTGTCGGTGACGAACAGGTAGCGGAACTGCACGGCGCTGGCCCGGACGTCGGTGAGCGGCACGGTCGTGGCGTGGCGTGGCTTGAGCGGATCGTCGAGGTCGACCACCACCAGGCCGGCGCTGGCGGCGATATAGGCGTAGCGGCCAGCAAGGGTGATGTGGCGGGCGCCGTTCAGCACCCCGCCGGGGTTCCAGGTCACCGCCCGCTTCAGCTTGTTGTTGCGCGGTTCGCCGTCGGCCAGGGTGTCGACGTTGACGGCGATCAGACCCTCCTTCGCGTCGGTGACGAAGGCGTAGTGGTAGATGGGGTGGAACGGCTGCTCGAGGTTCTCCTGCTGCATCATCGGCGTGTTGCGCAGGGGATTGATCGGCTGGTTGGTCGGCAGGGCCATGCAGGTGGCGTTGGTGCTGGCGACATGGGTGTCGTGGCCGGCGCCGGAGAAGGGGGCGGTGACGATGCGTTCCGAGACGCCCTTGTTGCCGATGTTGGCCACGTCATAGACCCGGAAGCCGCCCCGGCCCTCGGCGACGTACATATACTCCCCGCGCAGCTGCAGGCAGCGGACGTCGCCGCCGGCCCCCTGGCGGACGTTGGCGAACTCCTCGAGCGAGCCGTCCTTCGACTTGCGGGTCCAGTTGGAGAGCAGGCGGCCGCGGCCCAGGTGGGCGGCGTGGAAATCGGGATAGGCGTACTTCTGCAGGTAGGAGCCGAGCACGGCCTGAGGCTCGTCCCATTCGGTCACCCGGATGGCCTCGAAGCCGTCCTTGGCCCCCACCCAGGCATGCATGCCGACGAAGTTGACGGTGCCCGTGCCCAAGGTCAGCAGCTGGGCCATGATGGCGTTGTTGTCCTCGGCCGCCGAGACGTGACAGTCGGTGCAGGTCTTGGTCTCGGTGGTCCGCACCGTGTGCGGGAAGTGGGGCGCGAAGGCCTGGCTGGAGAAGCCGGCGGCGGAGACCGGCGGCTGCTGCACATAGATGCGCTCGCGGTTGATGTTGGTCGACGACAGCACCAGGGCCGAGGATGAGCGCACCGGGGCGATGACGCCGCCCCGGGTCAGCTGGTGCTTGCCCAGCTGGAACATGTCGTCGCGGGCGACCTGCGGATTGTAGGTGGCGAAGTTGCGGCTCTCGCCGCCCTTGTCCTTGTGGCTCCCGGCCTTCCAGTTGGCCTCGATCGGCAGGTGGCAGCCGCCGCAGCTGGGCGTCCAGCTGGTGTGGCAGGTGAAGCAGGCGATCTCGGCCTCCGGGTGGGCCAGGTCCTTGTCGGCGACGCCGGCGCCGAAGGCCATCGGCTTCAGTCCCGGCGCGGCCTTGCTCATCAGCTTGGCGCGGGCCGACTTTGCATTGAACGTCGGATGGCTGGGATCAACCGCGTCCTTCACCAGCGAGACTTCCCACTCCAGCTTCGGATCGATGATCGAGCGCTGCATCAGCACCCGCCGCCCGTCCCGCTGCAGCCATTCGAAGCGGCGCTGGCCGTCGGGATTGCGCAGCAGCGTCAGGTCCGTGCCGCCTGGCGGGGCGGCCGGGCCGCTGGTGCGCAGGTTCGGGTACTTCTTCGCGTTGCCGTGGCAGTCCTTGCAAGAGATCTCCACGGCCGAGGCGACCTCGCCCATGATCAGGCCGTTGCCGTGGCTGTCCTGGGCGAAGTGGCAGTCGGCGCACTGCAGGCCCTTCTCGGCGTGGATATCCATCATGTGGACGGTCTTGCCGGGATTGACCCCGGCCGGGACGAACTCGCCCTCGCCCTTCTTGCGCCACTTCTCCGGATCGTCCGGGCTGACGACCTTGCCATCCTTGTCGAGCAGGTTGCCGGCCCGGTCGCGCTTGAACACCCCGCGGAAGTTCCAGCCGTGGCCATGGTAGTCGGCGAACTGGGTGTCCTTGAGGTCCTTGTTGAGACCGTAGACGTTGCGCATGAAGTCGAGGTCGGCCCACAGGCCCTTGGGCGCCGCGCCCTCGGGGTTGCGGTCGTTGGTCTCGCGGATCTCGTGGTCGGTGGGGTACTTCTGGGTCTTCGGCCACATCGACGGGGCGTCGGCCTCGTAGTCCCACATGGTGTAGCCGAGGTAGCTGTTCAGGAACATGTTGGGCTGGTGCATGTGGCAGTTCATGCACTGGGACGTCGGGATGGCGCGGCTGAAGACGTGCTTCAGCGGATGGCCGGAGGCGGCCTTGTCGATGGTCGGATCGCTGGTCTGGCTCTGCCCGTCACGGCCGAATTTCGCATAGGTCAGGCTGTGCCGCGGCTCGCGGTCGTTGG
>JANPKF010000102.1:0-14304 GCA_031425895.1 Caulobacteraceae bacterium
GTACGAAGACCAGTCGCTGACCTTCGGTCTGCGCTACAGCTTCGCCGCTGCCTCGGCCCCGCCGCCCCCGCCGCCGGAACCGCCGCCCCCGCCGCCGCCCCCGCCCGAGCCGCCGCCCCCGCCGCCGCCTCCGGTCGCGGAAGTCCCGGCCGCTCGTGAATTCATCGTCTACTTCCCGTTCGATCAATCGATCCTGACGCCGGAAGCCCAGACCGTGGTTTCGGAAGCCGCCCAGTACGCCCAGTCGGGCAACGCCACCCAGATCGTCGTCGTCGGTCACGCCGACACGTCCGGTTCGGCGACCTACAACGTTGGCCTGTCGCAGCGCCGTTCGAAGGCCGTCGCTGACGCCCTCGTCGGTCTCGGCGTCGACACCGGCAAGCTGGCTGTCGACTGGAAGGGTGAATCCCAACCCGCCGTCGCCACCGGCGACGGGGTGAAGGAACCCCTGAACCGCCGCTCGACGATCCAGATCAACTTCTGATCTGAGCGGTAACGCTTAAGCGAAGGGCCCGGAGGAAACTCCGGGCCCTTTTGCTATTGGGGTGAGGTCGGGGGCGGCTGGGTGGGCAACCGGGTCCCTACGACCGGCCGGTATGTCCTCGCAGTAAAGGGGCTCGAAGGCCGGCGACGGGCTCTCCACCCGAAGCATGTCCGGACGGCACGTCTCCGCCGAGGCCTAAGCCGCCAACCCCGCCGTGCGCAGCAGATCGCGCACCTTGCCGGCGGCCTGTGGGCTGCGGGCGATTTCCTGGCGCAACTCCGGGGCCCGGGTCAGTTTCAGCGCTTCGAGCCGCGCCCTGTCAGCCGCAGGCCCGAGCGGCGCGGCTTCGCCCATGGCGAGGCGCAGCAGCAGGCTCAGCTTGTGGACCACCGGCGCCTCGGCCCGGATCAGCAGTGTAAGCAGCTTCGCATCGGCCTCGACATGCCCACCGATCTCGCCCAGCCGAGCCTTGAGCAAATCCCTGTCCTCGTCCGGCAGGCCAAGGCGGTCTAGTCCGCGTTGCAAGGCGGCCAGGGCCGCCAGCTTGGCCGGCGGCGTATCGGGGCCGTAGCGCATTTCCTTCTCGAACTTCAGGGCCGAGATATTGGCCCCCAGCCAGCGCGCCGCCTGCCGCTTGTTGGCCGCCCCGGTGACGTTCTCGGCGAGGTGGGACAAGGTCTCAACCTCTTCGCGGGCGCTGCGGTCCTTGCCGAGCAAGCTCTCGACGAAGTCGCTGGCCACCAGGGTCGCCGAGCGGGTGGCGAAGGCGGTGTGGACGTCCTCGAGCTGCAGAATACGACCATCGGCGGCGGTCAGCGCCATCGCCAGGGCGCGGAGGCAGGCGATCTCCGCCTCCGGGTCGCCTGGCTTGAGCCGGCGCGGGCCGACGAGCTCTCGGAGCACCCGCAAGGCCAGGGCGGCGCGGACGCTGTCGAACTGTCCGCTGTCCAGCCAGGTGGCCAGGCGGGCCGCGGCCGGCGGCAGTTGCGGCATGACCCTGGCGACCGACGGCTCCATCTGGATCAGGGCCTCGACGGCACGCGCTCCCGCCAGGCGGGTGATGGCGGCCAGGGTGTCGCCCAGATCAAGATCCGCCCCGAGGAGCTCGCCCAACCCTGCCTTGCCACCGACGATTTCGGCGAGCGGCTGCTCAATCGCCGCCAGGGCGGCGACGCGGCCGCCGTTTTCCAGCGGAGCATTGTCGGCCAGGTCCAGAAGCCGGCTGATCTTTTCGTTCCAGCTGGACGAACCGCTGAGGTAGGCGGCGACGCCCGCCCCCAGCAGGTAGCTGCGCTCTGGCTCATTCCAAAGCCGCTCGACCGCCCCCGCGAAAGGCTCCTTGGCGAAGTCCGGGAAGGCGCCGCGCCTCTGGTCCCTGATCAGTCGCGCGATGGTCCGCTCGATCAGGGTCTGGAAGGTGCGGATGATCTCATGCACCCCCAGTCCGCGCGCCTGGGCCTCAGGCACCGCCACCTTCTGCACCGCGTGCTGCAGCTCGACCCCCGAGGCGTCCAGCTTCTCGACCAGGTCAGCCCGGTGCAGCAGCTCGAACGCCGTCGCCCGCTGGCGCAGCAGCCAGTTGTCGAGCAGCCGGCCGATCCGCTCACGGGCGTGCAGGGTGTAGAGGTCCTGCGGGCTGACACAGAGGGGTTCGCGGTTCTCCACCACCTTCTTCTGCTTGCCACGTTCCGGTGCGCCCTTGTTGAGGATGGTGACCGACCGAAACTCGCGGGTCTCCGGATCCAGCACTTCCTTGCAGACCCGCACGGCCGCGACATGACCCGCTTCCAGCAGGGCCTCGGCGGTTTCGACAGCGCGCGAGCGGTCCTCGGTGGCAAGGTCGAGCACCCAGCCGGACGCCGGGTTGCGGCGCACGAAGAGTTCGTAGTGGATTTGGCCGCGGTCCATCCGGGTCCCCAATTTCCCGGATTCATCCTAAGGCAGACGCCTTAAAGGGGCGTTTAGCGTATCCTGGCCGACATTCTCTGCCGCGGGCCTGCCGTATTGTGGCGCCCATTGGCGCCATGAACGCACGCCATGCGTTGTATTGGGCGTGACGGGCGTTAGATTTCTCAGATATTCACCGCGCCCCGCAAAGGCGAAAAGGACACCATGGCCAACATCACCCTCGTGGACGACGACGAGAACATCGTCGCTTCCGTCTCCCTGGCGCTGGAAAGCCATGGCCATAGCGTCAAGGCCTACTATGACGGCGCCACGGGCCTCGAAGCCCTGCAGAACGACCCGCCGGACCTGGCCATACTCGATGTGAAGATGCCTCGTATGGACGGCATGGAGCTCCTGCGCCGCCTGCGCCAGACCAGCGAACTGCCAGTCATCATGCTGACCAGCAAGGACGACGAGATCGACGAGATCCTCGGCTTCAACCTCGGCGCCGACGACTACATGCACAAGCCGTTCAGCCAGCGGCTGCTGCTGGAGCGGGTCAAGGCCGTGCTGCGCCGCGCCGCGCCGGAAGACAGCGGCGCCTCGGCCGAGGCCAAGGAAGCGGCCAGCGCCAAGATGATGCGCCGGGGCAAGCTGACCCTCGATCCCGAACGCCACGAGAGCCTGTGGGAAGGCAAGCAGGTGCGGCTGACCGTCACCGAGTTCCTGCTGCTCCAGTCGTTGGCCCAGCGGCCCGGCTTCGTGAAGAGTCGCGACAACCTGATGGACGCCGCCTACGACGATCAGGTCTATGTCGATGACCGCACCATCGACAGCCACATCAAGCGGATGCGCAAGAAGTTCCGCCAGGTGGACAACGAGTTCGACGCGATCGAGACCCTCTATGGCGTCGGCTACCGATATCGCGAGTCCTGAGCCCCAGAACCCGTCGCCCACCAGAGCGGACGCGCCTCAGCCGGAAACGGTCAGGCGTGTCTCGCGCTGGCGCTTCTGGTCGCGTGGGTCGAAGCTTGGCCGGCTGATCGTCGGCCTGAACCTGATCGGGCTGGCGGTGCTGATCTCCGGGGCCCTGGTGCTCAACGAGATCCGCCGCGGTCTGATCGAGGCCCGCCTCGACAGCCTCAGCCTGCAGGGTGAACTGATCGGCCAGATCATGGCCGAAGCCGCCACCCAAGGCGAACCCCTGCCCTATCTGCAGGCCGACCGGGCGGCGCGGATTCTGCAGTTGCTGCACGTGCCGCGCTCCCAGAGGGTGCGACTGTACGACACCCAGGGGCGATTGCTGGCCGACAGCTATGTCGTCGACGACCGGGTCGAGTGGCAGGTCCTGCCGCCGGCCCGCAAGCGCGGTGAGAGCGGCCCCAGCTTCCGGCTGCAGGACGCCGACGCCGACCCGGCCGTCATAGACAAGGCCCGCCGCGCCCTGGCCGATGAATGGCGCGAGGCCATGTTGGGCGAGCCTGTCCGCAATACTCGCGTGGCAGAGAGCGGCGATACCGTGGTCAGCGTCTCCATTCCCCTGCAGCGGGTGAAGGCGGTGCTCGGCGTACTGACCCTCGAGGCCGGCGACGTCGATGAGATCATCGCCGCCGAACGGCGGGCCCTGATACCCTTCGCCTTGATCGCCATCGGCGTGACTCTGCTCTCCTCGGTTCTGCTCTATGCCCTGGTGGCGCGCCCCATGCTTCGCCTGGCTGAGGCCGCCGATCGGGTGCGGCTGAACCGCGCGCGCGCCATCAGCCTGCCCGATCTGGCCCGCCGGCAGGACGAGATCGGCGACCTGTCGCGCTCGCTGGAGGAGATGACCGACACCCTGTCCACCCGCATGGACGCCATCGAACGCTTCGCCGCGGACGTCGCCCACGAGATCCGCAATCCGCTGACCAGTATCCGCTCGGCGGTCGAAACTCTGGAGATCGTGCCCGAAGGACCGGGCCGGAAGAAGCTGCTGGCCATCCTGATGCAGGACGTCGGCCGGCTCGACAGGCTGATTGGTGATATCTCCAACGCTTCGCGGCTGGACGCAGAGTTGTCCCGTGAGTCCTTCCGCCGCTTCGATGTCACCCGCCTGCTCACCGACATCCTGTCCATCTACGACGCGGCCCGGAAGCCCGGGGAGGCCCGCGTCAGCCTGATCGCGCCCGAAGGTGAGACCGTCATCCCGGGCCAGGAGGGGCCGCTTGGCCAGGTGTTCCGCAACCTGATCGACAATGCCCGCTCCTTCAGCCCGGAGGACGGCGAGGTACGGGTCAGCGTCATTCCCGAGAAGGGTCGCGTGCGGGTCGAGGTCGAGGACGATGGTCCCGGCATCCCGCCCGACAATCTCGAAACCGTCTTCGAGCGATTCTACACCGCCCGGCCCAAAGGCGCGGCCTTCGGCGGCAATTCGGGCCTGGGTCTCTCCATCGCCCGCCAGATCACCATCGCCCACGGCGGCACGGTGCGGGCCTACAACCGCACCGATGAGACCGGCAAGGTGGTCGGCGCGCGGTTCGAGGTCAGCCTGCCCCTCGGCGGCGTGTCAGGCGCACGCGCGTGATTCTGCACGCCGGCCTGGTGACCTTGCGCCTCGCGGGGCGTTGGCGGGGTGTGTTGATCGAGGGCCCGTCCGGGGCCGGCAAGAGCGACCTGGCCCTGCGCACCCTCGCTCTTGGCGGCCGCCTGGTGGCCGACGACCGCGTTCTGGCGTGGACAAGCGAAGGCCGGCTGTTCGGCCGGGCGCCGGACGCCCTGTCGGGTCTTCTGGAAATCCGTGGCCTCGGCATCACCGGGGTTCCGGCCCTGACCAGTTCGGCCATCGACCTGATCATCGCCTGCGAAAACAGCCCCGAAGCGGTCGAGCGCCTCCCGGATCCGGAGACGGCCATACGGCTTGGCGTCACCCTTCCTCTGCGTCGCCTGTGGCCATTCGAACCCGCCGCGCCGTTGAAACTGATCGCCGCGCTCGAACGGGTTGGGTTTCGCTGAGGACCGGCGTATCAAGGCGTCCCGCGCGGTCTGATGGCCCGGGTATGGGGATGGATTGGTGAGACTGCAGGTATGATCGGCCTGGTGATCGTCACTCACGGACGGCTGGCCGAAGAGTTCGTCTTCGCCATGGAGCATGTGGTCGGCCCGCAGGAGCAGGTCGTGCCCATCTGCATCGGCCCCGAAGACGACATGGAAAAGCGCCGCAAGGATATCCTGGCGGCCTGTGGACGCGTGGACACCGGCGAGGGTGTCATCCTGCTGACCGACATGTTCGGTGGCACGCCGTCGAACCTGGCCATCAGTGTGATGGAACAGACCCGCGCCGAGGTCATCGCCGGCCTCAATCTGCCGATGTTGATCAAGCTGGCCAGCCTGCGCACCCGCGAGAGCCTGGAGGCCTGCGTGCATCATGCCCAGGACGCCGGCCGCAAGTACATCGCCGTCGCCTCCTACATGCTGGCGGCCGATAAGTGACCAGGCGGCGCATCGTCGACATCGTCAATGAGCGGGGGCTGCACGCCCGCGCCTCGGCCAGGTTCGTCAAGCTGGCCGGGAGTTTCGACGCCGAGATCCAGGTCGCCCGCGAGGGCCAGAGCGTCGACGCCCGCTCGATCATGGGCCTGATGATGCTGGCTGCCGGCATCGGCAGCAGTGTCGAGATCAGCGCCGACGGGCCCGAGGCCGACGCGGCGCTTGAGGCGCTGTGCGCACTGGTGGCCAACCGGTTCGACGAGGACCGCTGAGCCCTTCGGGGCTAGACCCGGATATCAACCAGGGAGCCGGGCCGCAGGATTTTCTTGGGCGGCTCTTCCGGGAGCGCCGACGCCTGGAGCGGCCGCTGGATCGGCGCGGCCACCGGCTCAGGCGCCGCGACCGGAGCCGCGGGCGCGGCGGCGCGGCCCATGGCGGCGTCGAAGAAGGCGCGCTGCGCCGCTGTGCGGGCGGGCGCGTTGGCCCCACTGCTTCCTTGGGCAGCGGGCTGCCAACTGGTCGGGCGGATATCAGCCATGGAGACAGGCTTCGGCGGTTATGGTTAGCGAAAGCTTAACGCGCCTGACTGAGCAGGGTTCGCGCGGCCTTCTCGTCCAACTCACCGATGTGCTTGGCCAGAATGATCCCGTCCGAAGAGACCAGGTAGGTCTCCGGCGGACCGGTGACCCCGAACTCCATACCGGCCCGGCCGTCGCGGTCGACCAGCACCACCGCGAAGGGATCGCCGCGCTGATCGAGGAAGGCCCGTGACTTGGTGGGTTCGTCCTTGTAGGCAACGCCGACGATGGGAACGCCGCGCGCCTGCAGCGCCATCAGCTGGGGATGCTCGACGATACAGGGCGGGCACCAGCTGGCGAAGAAGTTGATCAGGTAGGGACCGTCGCCGACCTTCACCGCCTGGGCCGGCTGGCCGTTCAGACCGGCCAGCATCACCGTCGGCAGGCGCTTGCCGACCATGGCGTGGGTTTCAACCTGGGTGTCGCGCCACAGACTCTTGCCGGCGAACACAGCGGCCAGCAGCAGCAGGGCGATGAGCGGCAGAAAGGCCGCGACTTGCTTGAGACCGGGCCGCTTCACGCCCAGTCGTCCTCCAGCCCCTTGGCTTTTGCTTGAGCAGCGGCGCGGCGCGCGGCCAGCAGGCTGTCGGCCACCATCCAGCCCAGCACGACGGCGGTGATGCCGAAGGCGCTCCAGATGTAGGGGGCGTAGGACCCGTAGTCGAAATCGAACATCGTCAGTCCTCCGCCGCGCGCAGGGCGGCGGCGCGTATCCGTCGCAGGCGCACCTCGGTGCGGATCCGGGTCAGCCACAGGGCGCCGAACAGGCCGAGATAGGCAAGGCCCATGATCCCGAGGGTCGCGCCATAGACCGGCGGCAGGGCGTCGCCCTTGGCGGCCTCAAAGGTGGAAGAGCCCTGGTGCAGGCTGTTCCACCAGTAGACCGAGTAATGGATGATCGGCAGGTTGACGACGCCGACCAGGGCCAGGATGGCGCCTGCCCGGGCCGCCCGGGCCTCATCATCGATGGCGGCGCGTAGGGCGATATAGGCCATCCACAGCAGGAACAGGACCAGCACCGAGGTCATCCGCCCGTCCCACTCCCAGTAGGTGCCCCAGGTCGGCCGGCCCCACAGGGAGCCGGTGATCAGGGCCAGGGCCGTGAAGGCGGCGCCGAGCGGAGCGCAGGCGCGGGCCGCCAGATCCGCCAGGGCCTGGCGGAACACCAGGTTCAGCAGGCTGGCGACGCCCAGGCAGGCATAGGCGAACATGGCCAGCCAGGCCGCCGGCACATGGATGAACATCATCCGCACGGTGTCGCCGTGCAGGGCGTCTTCGGGAACCGTGAAGGTGCGGTAGAGGCCGAGCGCGAAGGCGCAGGCGGTCGCCACGCCCAGCACGGGCGCGGCGATCCGCGAGAAGGCCATGAACGACCTGGGATTGGTCAGGAAAGAGACCATACCCGCCGTCTAAAGGGGTGCGGGACGGCGGGCAAGGTTCGGGTTTCCCTTAGTCTTCGTCGCCGCTCTCGACCTCATCGCCATCGATGAAGACCTGAACGTCCATGTCCTCGCCTTCGAGCAGGGCGAAGTCCTCGCCGTCCTCGCTGTTCCAGGCCATGCCGCCGGGCATCGGCGGACCATCTCCCGGACCGCCGTGGCGCATCATCATGCGCTCGCCGTGACCGCCGGGTCCGCCCGGACCACCCCGGCGAATGACCTTCATGTGGCGCCCGCCATGGCGGGCGTGCAGGGTGTCGAACACCTTCTGCTGGCTGGGGCTGAGCTGACCGTAGAAGGCGCGGGTGGCGGCGGCGCGCTTGCTGAAGGCGGCCTGGCGTTCGGCCATCCTTTTGGTTTGCTGATCAAGGCGTTCGGGCGTGGTCAGCATCTTGCGGGGCGTCGCGGGCGATTCCGGCGCCTTGCCGTGATCCGCGTGCTTCATCTCGCCCTTGTGGACCGGTGGCCTGGTCGCCTCCAGGAAGGCCTTCAGGGCCGGCTCCTGCTCGGGACGCAGCTGCAGGAGGGTGCGCAGGTGCTCGGCGCGGGCCTCGGGGTCATGGCGCATGCCCATCGGGCCGCCGTGGCCGCCGCCCGGGCCGCCGCGCATGACAACGACCTTGCGCTCGACCTTGAGGTCTCCGCCCTTCCCGGCGGGCTCGCCGGCAAGGGCCGAGCTTCCGGTGGTCAGGACGAAGGCTGCGCTGGCCAGCAGGCCGGCGTGGCGAAGGATCTTTTTCATCTGGTGAGGTCTCCCGGATTTCGATGAGGTCAGGTTGACTGGACGGTGTGTCCGGCGAATTTCCGGTTTCCCCAGATTTGTTGCCGACCTGTAGCGTTCACTGAACCGCGTTTCGGCAAGCCGCCGCCATGGCCAGGGGCGACAGCGCCACCGCCGCCGCCGTCCAGCCGAGCAGAAGCAGCAGGCCGCCGCCGGCGCCCGAGCCAAGTTGGTCGGCATAAAGGGCGGCTCCGCCGAAGATGACCGGCGGGCTGAACAGCGGCAGCACGATCGCCGCCACCAGCAGGCCGCCACGCCGCGCCCCCAGCGCCAGGGAAGCGCCGATGCCGCCGACGAAAACGAAGGCCAGGCCGCCGGCCAGGGCGCAGGCCAGGATCATCGGCGCGGCGCCGAGCGGCGCGCCAAGCATGACCGCCGCCACCGGCGCGGCCAGGGCCAGGGGGGCCGCGGTGGTCATCCACTGGGACAGGCATTTGACGGCGCAGACCAGTTCCAGAGGCAGCGGCCCCGTCATCAGCAGGTCGAGGCCACCGTCTTCGAAGTCGCGTTCGAACAGGCGCTCCAGGGAGAGCAGGCTGGCCAGGGCCAGGGCCATCCAGGCCACCCCGGTGGCGACAGGGGCCAGGCGGCTGGTGTTAGGCCCCGCCGCCAGGGGCAGGAGCACTGTGATGGCGGCGTAGAAGGCCAGGGCCGGCAAGGGCCCGCCGCCCCGGCCCCAACCGAGCGCCAGTTCGCGGCCGAGCAGGGTGAGCAGCGGCCTCATGCGCCGATCTCCAGCACCTTGGCCGGGATCGGCAGGGGGTCGTGCACCGCCGCCAGGATCAGACCGCCGCCGGCCAGATGGGCCTGCATCATCGTCGCCAGCAGCGCCCTGCGGGCGGTGTCCAGCGGCGCCATCGGCTCGTCCAGCAGCCAGACCGGCCGGGGCGCGGCGATCAGCCGGGCGAGCGCCAGACGCCGGCGCTGGCCCGCAGAGAGCCGGCGGACCTCGAGGTCGAGCAACGGGGTCAAGGCCAGCTGGTCGATGGCCCGGGCGACGCCCTCGTCGTCGCCGCCCAGCCAGCCGGCCTGGAAGGTGAGCTCTTCCAGCGCGGTGCGCCCGCCCTTCAGGCCATCAGCGTGGCCGAGCAGATGCACCGCCTCATGGCGGGCGGTGTCAGTTTCGGTCGCGCCTTCGAAGACGATTTCGCCGGCCTCCGGACGGAGAAGGCCGGCGATGGCGCGAAGCAGGCTGGTCTTGCCCGAACCGTTGGCGCCGGTCAGGGCGATGGCCTCTCCGGCCGGCAGGCTGAAGGCCAGGTCACGGAACAGAATCCGCTCGCCGCGCCGCACCGACAGGCCTTTGACGAAAAGGGCGGTGATTGTGGCGCTAGTCGACATAACAAGACCATGGCGGCGGCATGGACGTTTGGCCGAACCGGGAGTAGACAGCCCCGGACCGACCTCCTGCGCGCACGCGGGAGTGTACGCGGCGCCGTTCGGGACCCTGTGCGTCCCTTGCGAGGTGCGCGCGATCCCGGAAGCGGTTTTCGGGCGGTCCGAACAGGAAAGGCACTCCCACCAATGGCGTCCATCGACAGCCTGCAAGTCCGCCGTACGCTCAGCGTCGGCGGCAAGACCTACGTCTACTACAGCCTCCCCGTCGCGGAGGAAGCCGGTCTTTCCGGAATTTCGCGTCTGCCTGTCTCCCTCAAGGTGCTCCTCGAGAACCTGCTGCGCAACGAAGACGGCGCCGAGACCGACAGCGCCGACTTCAAGGCCATGGCCGCCTGGGTCCAGAACAAGGGCGCCGTGCAGCACGAGATCGCCTTCCGCCCGGCTCGCGTCCTGATGCAGGACTTCACCGGCGTGCCCGCCGTCGTCGACCTGGCCGCGATGCGCGACGCCATGACGGCGCTGGGCGGCGACCCGACCAAGATCAACCCGTTGATCCCCGTCGACCTGGTCATCGACCACTCGGTGATGGTCGACCACTTCGGCAACGCCAAGGCCTTCGGCGACAACGTCGCCATCGAGTACCAGCGCAACCTCGAGCGCTACAACTTCCTGCGCTGGGGCAGCTCGGCCTTCAACAACTTCCGCGTCGTGCCGCCCGGCACCGGCATCTGCCACCAGGTGAACCTGGAATACCTGGCCCAGACCGTCTGGACCGCCAAGGACGCCGGCCACGACGAAGAGGTCGCCTATCCCGACACCGTCGTCGGCACCGACAGCCACACCACCATGGTCAACGGCCTGGCCGTTCTGGGCTGGGGCGTCGGCGGCATCGAGGCCGAGGCCGCCATGCTCGGCCAGGCCATCCCGATGCTGATCCCGGAAGTCATCGGCTTCCGCCTGACCGGCGCCCTGCCGGAAGGCGCGACGGCCACCGACCTGGTGCTGACCGTCACCCAGATGCTGCGCAAGAAGGGCGTCGTCGGCAAGTTCGTCGAGTTCTTCGGCAACGGCCTGGCCAACCTGACCATCGAGGACCAGGCGACCATCGCCAACATGGCCCCCGAATACGGCGCCACCTGCGGCTTCTTCCCGGTGTCGCAAGCCACCGTAGACTACCTGAAGGCCACCGGCCGCGATGCCGCCCGCGTCAACCTGGTCGAAGCCTACGCCAAGGCCCAGGGCATGTGGTTCGATCCGGAAGCCCCGGAGCCCGAGTTCACCGACATTCTCGAACTGGCGCTCGACGACGTGCTGCCCTCGCTGGCCGGTCCCAAGCGCCCGCAGGACAAGGTGCTGCTGTCCAGCGCCGCCTCGGCCTTCGAGGAAGCCCTGGCCGGTGAGTTCGGCAAGAAAGAAGGCGCCGACGTGCGCGTTCCGGTCGCCGGCGAGAAGTTCGACGTCGGCCATGGCGACGTGGTCATCGCCGCCATCACCAGCTGCACCAACACCTCCAACCCCTCGGTGCTGATCGCCGCCGGCCTGCTGGCCAAGAACGCCATCGCCAAGGGCCTCACCGTGAAGCCCTGGGTGAAGACCTCGCTGGCCCCCGGGTCGCAGGTGGTCACCGACTATCTGGCCAAGGCCGGGCTGCAGAAGCACCTCGACGCGCTTGGCTTCAACCTGGTCGGCTACGGCTGCACCACCTGCATCGGCAACTCCGGCCCGCTGCCGGAAGCGGTCTCGGCCGCCATTGCCGAGGGTGACCTGGTCGCCGCCTCGGTGCTGTCGGGCAACCGCAACTTCGAAGGCCGGGTGAACCCTGACGTTCGCGCCAACTACCTGGCCAGCCCGCCCCTGGTGGTCGCCTACGCCCTGGCCGGCTCGATGAAGATCGACCTGGCCACCGAGTCCCTCGGCGAGGGCAAGGACGGCAAGCCGGTGTTCCTGAAGGACATCTGGCCGTCCAACGCCGACATCGCCGCCCTGCAGAAGAAGTCGGTGACCAGCAAGATGTTCGCCGAGCGCTATGGCGACGTCTTCACCGGCGACAAGAACTGGCAGGCCATCAAGGTCACCGGCGGCCAGACCTACGCCTGGGACATGGGTTCGACCTATGTGCAGAACCCGCCCTACTTCGTGGGCATGGAAATGCAGCCGACCCCGGTCACCGACATTGTCGAGGCCCGGATCCTCGGTGTGTTCGGCGACTCGATCACGACCGACCACATCAGCCCGGCCGGTTCGATCAAGAAGGCCAGCCCGGCCGGTGAGTACCTGCTCAACCACCAGGTCCGCTTCGAGGACTTCAACGGCTATGGCAGCCGTCGGGGCAACCACGAGGTGATGATGCGCGGCACCTTCGCCAACATCCGCATCCGCAACAAGATCACCCCGGAGATTGAAGGCGGGGTGACCAAGCACTTCCCGTCCGGGCAGGTGATGCCGATCTACGACGCGGCCATGAAGTACCAGGAAGAAGGCCGCCCGGCGGTCGTCTTCGCCGGCAAGGAATACGGCACCGGCTCGTCGCGCGACTGGGCCGCCAAAGGCGCCAAGCTGCTCGGCGTCCGCGCCGTGATCGCCGAGACCTTCGAGCGTATCCACCGCTCGAACCTGGTGGGCATGGGCGTTCTGCCCCTGCAGTTCCTCAACGACGGTTGGCAGCGCCTTGGCCTGACCGGCGAGGAGATCGTCTCGATCCGCGGCCTGCAGGACCTCGCGCCCCGCAAGCAGCTGATCGTCGAACTGTACCGCCCGTCGGACGGCCGCATCGCGCGCTTCCCGGTCCGCTGCCGGATCGATACCCCGACCGAGCTCGACTACTTCAAGAACGGCGGCGTCCTGAACTACGTCCTGCGCAACCTGGCCAAGCCGGCCGCGTAGCACCAATCAGGCTGAGAACTGCTCAAACCCTCCCCGGAAACGGGGAGGGTTTTTGTTTGCGGGCACTCTCACGGCCTCGTGAAGCCTACTTGGCCTCCGCTTCCGGTTAAGTGCCAACCATGAGGCGTTTCCTCCCCCTCCTCGCATTGCTGGCGCTTGCCCCCCTGTCGGCCCTGGCCGCTCCGGCGGCCAAGCCGCCCGTGGTGGTCGAGCTGTTCACGGCGCAGGGCTGCTCGTCCTGCCGCGCCGCCAATGCCCATCTGGCAGACCTGGCCGATGACCCGGGCGTGCTCGCGCTGACGTTCGCCGTCGACTACTGGGACTATCTGGGCTGGCGCGACACCTTCGCCCAGCCGATCTTCGCCGAGCGCCAGAAGGCCTATGCCCGCAAGCTGGCGTTGCGCGAGGTCTACACCCCACAGGTGGTCGTCGACGGCCGTTTGCAGACCGGCGGCGCGCGCGCCGACAAGGTCGACGCCCTGGTCGCCCAGGCCGCCAAGGGGCCGCACAACCCGCCCGACATGCTGTTCATGCTGAACGGCCGCATCGCCGTCGGCTCGGGCCCGGCTCCGCGCGGCGGGGCCGACGTCTGGCTGATCCGCTATGACCCCCGTGCCGTCGAGATCACGCCGAAGAAGGGCGACAATCGCGGCGAGGTCGTGGTCCACAAGAACGTCGTCCGCCAGGTCGCGCGGCTGGGGACCTGGTACGGCAGGCCCAGCGCCTACAAGCAGCCCAAGGCGACCGAGGACGGGTTGAAGACTGTGGTCATCGTGCAGGGCGCCAAGGGCGGCCGTATCCTTGGCGTGCTGGTGGAGAAGACGGGCGGGTGATCGGGATCGCGATGGCCGCTCTGCTGTGGGGCGGCTCAGAGCCAAACGATCTGCCGTCCTCCATTACACTCCGCCAGGTCACGATCACCAGTTATGGGCCGGAGCCGGCCATCGACTGCGGGGTGCTGAGCACCGGACGATTCATGACCGTAACTCAACGGGGTGAAATAGCGGAAGCCGTCGGCGGATCGAGGCTGGAACTGGTTATGGCGTGTGGCGGAGACGGCAAGTTCAACGGCCAGCCGGTTCCTCCGGTCGGCTCGGTCTGCGACATCGTCTTCAAGTTCGAGAAACAGCGGGACATGCTGCTCGGGTCCGGCGAGCCGTCGACGCTGCGCCGGTTCGTCCGAACGATGACCTGCCGCTAGACCCGCAGCATCAGGCCACCGTCCACCCCCAGCGCCTGACCCGTTACAAAGCCGCCGTCGTCGCTGGCCAGGAACAGGGCGGCGCGGGCGATGTCGATCGGCTGGCCGAGGCGTTTGAGCGCGGCCTTCTTGGCCCAGATGGCGGTGATCTCCTCGCGCTGGAAGCTGGCGGCGGTCATGCCGGTGGCGATGGCGCCGGGCAGGATGGCGTTGGAGGTGACCGCGTGGCGGCCCAGCTCCAGGGCAAAGGT